>JANXXV010000949.1 GCA_025350445.1 Bryobacteraceae bacterium
CACCGATCCGTTGTCAACCGCATTCCGCTGTGCGTCGAGGGTGAAAGAAGTCCGCTTGTTTATAGGTCCGCTCATGCCGCCCTCGAACTCGTTCAGCAACAATGGCGCCTTCACCGCCGAATAAGGGTTTCGCGTATTCCAACGGTCCGTTCCCAGGTTGTAATCCACCGTGCCGCGGTACTTACTGGCCCCCGGCTTGGTGAAGATCTCGATGCGCCCGTAACCGAGCTTGTCGTACTCCGGCGAGAAAGGGTCCTGATTGATTCGAATTTCACGAATGGCTTCCTTTGGCGGAATCTCTCCTCCACTGAATCCATCTATGTAAATAGATCCGCCGTTCGGCCCGGCTGAAGGCCCGGCAAGCGCCTGCAAGTCCGCCTGCAGATCGTCCGGATTGTCGGACAGCGCCTGCAAGTCTTCGCCGCGAAGCACAAGCGCGCTCGCATTGCTTTGCGCCTCCACCCCTATCGTTGGCTCAACAGTGTCCCGCACAGTTAACTGTTTCGTGGTGACGGAGATCTTTACAAGAAGATCCACTTCCTGAATCCCGTCGCGCAACTCCACGGTCACTGGTTGGGCCGTCGCCATATTTTGCGACGAGGCTTGGAGCGAATACTTTCCTGGCTTCAGCCCCAGGAAAGCATACGCTCCGGTGCCGCTCTCAGCTACCTTTTGCAGCGCACCGCCCGGCCCGTTTATCAGGACCACCGCACCAGGAACCACCGCTCCGGAATCGTCCATCACCCGGCCGCGCAGGCCCGCGCCCGTCTGTGCGCAAAGCTCCACGCCCGTTAGAATTATTCCCAGGCAAAACCACAAACAGATCGGTTTCATTAAGTTACCAACACGCTCTCTGTTTTATTTCGACCGGCAGCGCCGGCATGATGATGCGCCTTACGCCGTGCCCGATACGTCTTCCACCAGATTGCCACACCCGAGAGGAAGAGCAACACCGGCGCGATCCCCGCGGCGCACCAAGTTACTCAATGGGCGGAAATCTGCGTTTTTGAGCGGCGGAAGCGCGCAACCGCCAGACACGCGGCGCCTGCCATCAGCAGTTGCCAGGCGGCAGGCTCCGGGACCGTGGACGGAATCACTGTTGTCTGTGGCGCTGGGATTGTGGGAGTCGCGATTACTGCGCCTACGTCGCGCAGCGGGGTTGAAGAGAATTGCACACCAGGTGAGCTGTCGAGTGGAGTCTCAACGCCATTCAAAGCCGCCGTATACCAATTTCCTGTCGCGTGATCCTGGCCGTACAGGAACGTCTCTCTCGGATCCAGAGCGATTTGGCGAACGCCAAAGTTGCTCGATAGGATCTGAAATTGTGTCGGTTTTGGTCCGGAAATATTCACGGAAAAGAGTCCGTAGTTCGACGATCCATAGAGTACGCCATTTTTATCTATAGTAATGTCTCCGAACGAGAATGAGGTTCGCGCGGTGCCGTCGAAGTCGGCGAAGGTATCGATGTTGGCCACGACGGATAAATTGGACGTTCCGAAGTAGAATGCCGCTCTCACCAATGTGTCGGTGCCATCCTCTACATACCAATAGTCGCCTTTGTAAAGTGACGCGTTGGCGTTGAAGCCGGGTAGTTTCTCGCCGATCAGAACGCTTTGTGAGTTGCCGGCCTGGGTCCAGAAGTAGATGCTTCCGTTATCGGGATTGCGGTAGTAGAGTCTGCCGGCGGTGCTGTCCCATGCGACTCCATTGGTGAGGCCGGCGAGCCCGGTATCGAAGACCACGGTGTCGATGTACGAAGTTAAGTCCACCCGGTGGATCTTGTTGTCGTCCGATATGCCGTAAACATAGGATCCGGCAATTGCGTTTGGCGGCGCCAGTAAGAATGCGATGGTTGGAAATAGCAAAGATAGCAAACGAACGCTTAACGATTTCATATATAAATCGTAGGGCGCAAACTGGATATTGAACAGGTATTGAAGTTCCAGTACTGCGAGGGATTCGCTTAAGCCGATGGTTGGGTGTGCGGATCGCGGCGTCGGCCTTCTTCCAAGCCGGCGCCTGGATTTCGCCGCTTCATTCTGACAGCCAGCCGATAGCTCTGCTCAAGCCGGGCGGTGATAGTCCGCATGTCGCGGTTCTCCATCACGTGGTGCCTCGCCCGCATAGCCATCGCCTCCGCTTTTTCGGGGTGGTCGAAAAGGTCCATGATTTTGTTGGCGAAATCGTCTGGATCGTCGGCAAGAGCGCAGATTTCGCCGCTGCTGCCGGCGAGACCTTCGGCGCCGACGGTGGTTGAGACCACGGGAATTCCGGCGGCGAATGCTTCCAGAAGTTTCACCCGCACACCGGAACCGCTGAGGATTGGACAAATGAACACCGCGTACTCCGCCAGCGGTTTTCGCACATCTTCCACGAAGCCGTGAAGCTCAATGGCGTTGGGCAGTTCCGGGAGGGAGTGCTTTGGCGGCGGGTCCGACCCGATCACCACCAACCGCGCCCGTGGCCGCGCCTTGACCACGCGCGGCAGGACATTTCTTGTGAACCATTCCAGAGCCTCCTTGTTGGGAAGGTGCCGGAAGCTGCCCAGAAAGAGCATTGTTTCGGGCAGACGGCCCGTGGCTCGGAAATCGTAGCGCGCTGTGTCGATGCCGGCGCGCAGGCCATCATCCACGCGGCCTTTGAGTTGCGGCAGAAACGACAACAGGTGCTGCTGATTATCCCGGCTGCAAACCTGTACCCTATCGACATGAGGCAGCAGATTGAGTTCGTAGCGCAGAGCCTTCAGGTATTCGAGCCGGGCTTTCGTTCTCTTGAGCAGCCCTTTCATATTTGGAAGCTGTCTGCCTATCGACTGGAAATAGATGTCGTGCTCAAAGAGAATGGAGGGAATTTGGCGGTAGGACCCTGCATACTGGCCCATGGTCAAGTATTCCAGTTGCAGAACATCTACCCGCTTGGTGTAGATCTGGCGGTGGATCAGCCAGGCAAGATCCTGGTTGTTGAATTCGGAGATCGCATGTGGCGCTACAGACGTAAGAGTGTTCTGCGTGCCCTTCATCCGCAACAGGAATTCGGCCGATGCGCAGCGTGCCGCCAATTCTTCGTGCGCCTTGCGTTCCTGCGGATAATCGAGAAGGGCAATCAGATGAAGATCGCACAGTTTCGCCAGTTCCATCGACGTCTGGAACATGAACACACCCCCGCCGTGAACAGGAGGGCAAATCGGATAGGGCGAAACGAACAGGACGCTCAATTTCCCCGGCTCCTGGGGCAGGAGTTGAAAGCGATCACGGAAATAGCCGCCAAGCGGTCGGCGGAAGGCTTCGGTATCGGTAACTGCCGCGAGCGACCTGGCGCGCCAGCGGGAGGCGCAAGCCTGTGGCAATTGCAGAAAGGCGCGCCATAAGCCCAGAAGAGTGGCGCGTTCCCGCGAGTCGCCGAATACCACTCCCACTAGCGCTTCGCAGTAGGCGAAGAAGAAGTGTGAAATCAAACGGCGCCACTCGTGTATATTCTTCCAACAGAACAGAACGAAATTCTTCTTGAGCACCGATTGGATGTGTTCCGGCGTGAACTTCTTCCCGATGGTGCCGCGGTGTTCGTGGTAGACAACGCTGCGGGGTTCATACAGCACCGCCCACCCGCGCTTCCACGCCATGTAGCCCAGATCGGTGTCCTCCAAATAGAATGGCGCAAGCAGGCGGTCAAAGGCGCCAAGTTCCAGAAATTTGTCGCGATCGAAGGCGCAGGATCCTCCTCCTCCGTAGAAGCACGGATAGGCGCTCGTTATCTTTTCATCGATTCGATGGCGTACGCGCAAGCGGCCGTTTTCCCACCAACCTTGCGTGAGTCCGGTTTCTTCCCGCGTTTTGGTTGGATCGCTGAAGAATATCTGGCAAGAGACGGCGAAGACGTTTGGCGCCGTAAACCCTGAAAGCAATGGCTGCAGAAAATCGGGTGCGACCCGCATGTCGCTGTTGAGCAGAACGACAATTCGGTTGCGTGCGGCTCGGAAGCCCGCGTTCGAGCCGCCGCCGAAGCCGAGATTTTCCGGCAAAGCGACAAGCGTCACCTGCGGGAAGCTCCGGCGCAGGTATTCCGCGCTGCCATCGGTGGAGCCGTTGTCCACTACTACGATTTCATTTTCCGGATTCGACGCCAGGGCCGTCACAACGGAAGGGAGATATTTTTCGAGCAGATCGCGGCCGTTCCAATTGGGAATGACAACGCTGGCGGACTCGGCGGGCGGCACGGTGGATTGCTGCAAGTGCCGCCTGCCGAACAGCGCCCACAGGCAATCGGTAACGGCGAGCGCGGCCACACTTAGCAGTATGGTGAGCGGAGACAGTATCAGCAGAGGAAGGGCGGCCAGCAGCCGGCCAAGTAAAGCCATCTATTGATTCCGGAACTCCGGTCCAATGCCGAGAGTGCGGCCCAGTCGAACCCATCGCGAGGCTTGCACCGCGCCCAGTTTTGCTGCAAGGGAGTCGCGTTCTTTGTCGAGTTGCAAGGCCCACGCGGTGCGGGCCTCCAGGGTGGCTTCGGTTTCGTGTAGGGCGTCTACACAATATGCAAGCTCGGTACACTTGGCGTCCAACTCCCCCGCTAGACGCAGTTCGGTGTCGATCGCCCATTGCGTGCGTTCCTGTACGTCTTTCTCCAACTCACTTACCTTCGACGCGTAGGCCGCTGCAACTTCCGCTGACGCCTTCTGGCCGGCGGCGAAATCGTCTTGCAATTGCCGGATGCGTTCTCCCGCCGCACGGAGCTTTGCGTCCAAATCCCGCGCCCAAGTATTTCGCTGCTCAAGCTCGGCAGTCTGCTCCCGGAAGAGGCCGAGCAAGTGTTGGTGTTGCTGAACGGATTCGGCCAGCCAAGTGTCTTTCGTTTGCAGTTCCGATTCGAGCCGGCTGATGTGAATGCCGCGTTCTTTCAGAAGATTGCCGGTGCTGGGCAGGTATACAAAGGTGGGCGAACCGGTCTGCGGACTCATGGCGCAGACGGCGATGAAGAAGTTAGAGTCCCGCGGAGAGTGCTCTTTTGCGTCCATCCTGACTTCGGCTGACCCGCGCGACCCCACTGCCTGGAGGAGAAGGCCCTCGGTGTGATCCTGCAGGAAAAACGATACGAACGGAAAGACGGCGGTGAGAGCATCCCGGAACTCTTCGTATTCGAATTCGTGTTCGTGAAAGGGATTCGGGCCGGAGAGCTTGCGGCTCTCCGCGTAGTAAGTCTTGTTCGGAGTGGAAACGATGAACTGTCCGCCAGGGGCGAGGACGCGCTTGGCTTCTTCCAAAAGCAGTTGCCAATCCGTGAGATGTTCGATCACTTCGAAGGCGACCACGAGGTCGATGGTATGGTCCGCAATCGGTATTGCCGTACACGAGGCCACCAGCCAGTCCAGGTTGCGGCGCGGATACTGTTTGCGCGCATAATTGACGGCATCGCCGGCCAGGTCGATCGCGGTAACGCTACGGGCTGCGTAGCTGAGTTCGGCGGCCCCGTACCCCGCGCCGCAACCCGCATCAAGCACACGGCGGTTTCGCGACAGTCGGGATGCAAAAGCGTAGCGCGCGACGTGTTCATTCCACAGATTGGGATCCACAAGATCCGGAATGACGCGTTCGCCGGTGAATTCGGTGCCCATGCTGCTAGGCGGCCCCGGCTTCCGAAGCGGCAGCATGCGAGGTGAGCCGCGCGTTTACTTCGATTTTGCAGGGGAAATGTAGATATCCGTAGATCTGTGAATCGCCATGGCCCATTTGCAAGGTGATTGCGTTGTCGATCCAGTCGCACATGGTGTAGGAATGGAGGGTTCCGTTGGCGATGGCGGGGGAGAACGAGAATGCGGCGGGATAGAGTTCCGGAAGGTTGATATGAAAGTCGACGGTTCTGGTGTCGCCGGGGTTCATGGGTTCCATATTGTACCCCTCCCTGGTGGTGTTTGTTCCAGCGAAGTCCATGCCAAGGTGATTGCGGAGCATGAAGCCCACGTTTGGTAGCGGGAGGTGATGGTTGGCCCGCACAGAGACGCGGATGACGATTCGCGTGCCGGGTTCCAGCAGTTTCAGTTCCCGGCCGTAAGGGTCGAAAACGCCGATACCGATCACCTCAGCCTTGCCGTCGCCGTGCCGATGGTCGACATTCGGAATGCGCGTCAGGATTTCCGGAGGCTGCTCAGCGGTGGCGGTGATGTTCTTGGGCGCCGGCGCGTGGGTGTGCTCCAGATAGGCGGAATCCTTCACCGTCATCGCGGCCAGGTATTTCACGACCACTGATTCGGTATCTCCCATTTCGCGAACCCGCCCCTTGTCTAACCACAGGCACCTGTCTCCAATTGCTTTTACGTCCCCGATGGCGTGGGATACAAACAGAATAGTGACACCCCGCGCGCGCAGTTCGTGTACTTTCCTCATGCACCGCTGACGGAAATAAATGTCGCCCACCGCCAGAGCCTCGTCGACTAATAGGATCTCAGGGTCGACGTGTATGGCTACCGCGAACGCCAGCCGCACTGACATGCCGCTGGAGTAAGTCTTGACCGGCTGGTCGATGAAGGAACCGATTTCCGCGAAGGCGGCGATATCTGCGTAACGCGCGTCGATTTCTTTCGTGGTTAGTCCCAGGATGGAGGCGTTCAGGTAGACGTTGTCGCGCCCGCTAAATTCGGGATTGAATCCGGAGCCGAGTTCCAGCAGGGCGGCGACGCGGCCTTGGACCGCGACTTCTCCACTGGTGGGATGCAGAATGCCTGCCACCAACTGAAGCAGAGTACTCTTCCCGGATCCATTTTCTCCAATCACACAGAAGGTTTCCCCGCGTTCTACGGAGAACGTGATGTCTTTCAGTGCCCAAAACTCTTTGTGAAACAATGCGCGATTGAACGTTGCCAGCTCTTTCAGACGATCGGTGGGATTCGCGTAGACCGGGTAGCATTTCGAAACAGCCCGGAAGTCGATAACACTCACGGAATACCACCTAAGCTAAGAATGAGGAGCACTATTAGGAACTGTAATGAAGGGGTATCCTGTATGTCAATGTTTACAAGGCGTGAGCGCGGCGGGGAAAATGCGGAATAAGTGAGGATAAGGGTAGCCGCCGGGGCCAAGAAGGATTCGATCCCCCGTAAGCCGCGGGTTCAATGGCCCGCCAGCCTGGTGCCTGATCGGAGGCAATTCATTGGCATTTGGCCGGGAGAATCGCCTTCAAGAGAGCCGGTAGCTACCCTGTGTGTGGCTTTTGGTGATTGAACACCTCCAATGCATTTGAGGCTGGAAGTAGTACTTGCTGTTTCTACTTCCTACTGAAAAGTATGAACCGATCTTAATCTGATGTCAATGGGTAAATTGACAAAAAGCGTCGCAATTACTACGCTGGTAGATGCGCCGGCGTAGCTCAGGGGTTAGAGCGACGGTCTCATAATCCGTAGGTCGGAGGTTCGATTCCTCCCGCCGGCACCACTCAGGATTTTTCGCCGACGATAATGGTGTAAATTCTGTCGAGGTCTTCGGATGAGTAGTATTCGATTTCGATTTGGCCCCGCTCCCCCGATTTCGCCACGATTCTGACGCGGGTGCCGAGAACGCTTTCCAGTTCGCGGTTGGCGGCCTTGACGTTTGGATCGGTGGGAATTGCAATAGTTTCGGGTGTCTCGCGTTTAGTTAACAGTTGTTGAACCTGACGCTCCACTTGCCTCACGGACATGCCTTGGCTTGCGGCTTTCTCGGCGAGCTGCGTTTGCATCTCCTCGTTCGGAAGGCCAAGAATGGCCCGCGCGTGGCCCATGGAAAGGCGGTGTTCCGCAACAAGCAATTGGATCGGTTGCGGAAGCCGGAGCAGGCGCAGAAGATTTGTAACGGTGGTGCGGTCCTTTCCGGTGCGCTGGCCGATTTGTTCGTGGCTGAGTTTTAGATTTTGTCCCAGGCGGTCCAGGGCCTGGGCGACCTCGATTGGGTTGAGGTCTTCGCGCTGAATATTTTCGATGAGCGCGATTTCGAGTATGCGATCGTCGGCATATTCTTGGACTACGACCGGCACTTCATGCAGGTCGGCCATGCGGGAGGCACGCCAGCGCCTCTCACCGGCTACCAATATATAGCGGTGTCCGCTCCTTTGGACCACAAGGGGTTGAATAATGCCATTTGAGCGGATGGATTGAGCGAGTTCCGCGAGGCGCTCGGGTTGAAATACCGACCGCGGCTGCAAGGGATTTGGGTCGATGAGATCGACGCTGATCCTCAGCATTCCAGTCTCTGGTTTCTCTGGTGCTGGAGCTACAGCGGAAGGTGTGGGCAGTTCCGGCTTTTGCGCTTGCCTTGCAGGCAGCAGAGCGGACAATCCCTTACCCAAGGCTTTGCGCGGAAGTTCGGGACTTTTGCTCATTTTCCAATAGCTCCTTTGCCAGCTTCACGTAGCTTTCCGATCCTTTGGAACGAACATCGTATTGCAAGATTGGCTGCCCGTAGCTTGGCGCCTCAGCCAGCCGGATGCTTCTGGGTATGACAGTTTTGAACACTTGGTCTTGGAAGAACTCTTTTAGGTCTTCCGCGACTTGTTTGGTGAGATTGGTCCGGTCGTCATACATGGTGAGTAAAATACCTTCGATTTGGAGGTTATGGGCGAAGGATTCCTTGATTCGTTCCACCGTATCTATTAGTTGCGAGATTCCTTCTAAGGCAAAGAATTCACACTGAATCGGGACGAGGACGGAGTCCGCGGAAACCAAAGCGTTCAGGGTGAGAAGGTCTAACGCCGGCGGGCAGTCGATAAGGATGTAATGGTAGATGGCCCGGACCGCCTCCAGTTTCGACTTGAGCCTTGTTTCCCTGTCCGGTAGGTCAACGAGTTCCAGGTTTGCGGCTACAAGGTTTCTGTTCGCGGGCACGATATCGAGGCCTTCGAAATCGGTATGTATGATTGCGGCGGAGATCGGTAAATCGCTGAACAGGACATCGTAGATAGTGGGCCGCTCGATGGATTTGTCGACTCCAAGGCCGGTAGTCGCATTTCCCTGAGGATCGGAGTCGATGAGTAGGATTTTAAGATCATTGGATGCCAGCGAGGCACTCAGGTTGATTGCCGTTGTAGTTTTGCCGACGCCACCTTTTTGGTTGGCGATGGCGATTATCTTACCCATTGTCGTTGTCCATTGTTGGGATTGTATCGTACTGTGATGAGGGTTTGTGTTCCACGTGGAACATTGTTTTTGGAGTCATGGTCTTAGGATTATTGGGTATTGTTTTTCGCTGATGGGGATCGGTCTGAGGGATTGTTCTGCGATGTTTCACGTGGAACATCGGCCACTACGAATGTCCGAATATGGAGACGACCGCATTGCCTATTGGTTTCGTTCTGTTCTGCGCCATCTGTTATCGGAGTTTCACTTCGATCCAGGAGGGTTCACGCTCGTAGGACGGGCTTGAGATGTCCAAGACTGATTCACAACAAAAGAACTCAGGAGAGGATTCCCGTGTATTGAGGATTTCGCATTGCCACTTGGCTTCGTTCTGTTCTGCGCCATCTGCTATCGGAGTTCCGCTTCGAGCCAGGGAGGGTTCACGCTCGGAGAACAGGTTTGTGATATTCAAGACAGATTCGCAGCGGAATAATTCAGGAGAAACGAAATTACGGAATAGTGTCGTACCTATGCGCGCGCGGAGCATTCGTGAGTCGGCTCCAAAGGATTGCATATCCTTTATACGATTCGCTTTCTGCATTGTCCAGGAAAGTCTCAATCTTCGGTGGTTAACTTTCTCCTAGTCCGTTGTCAATCTGTGGTCACCCGGTTGGCTCGACACCTCACGGTCAGTTAGGCTCGTTTTGTCATCAGGTGCGGCATTCCAGGCTTTCCATGAGTCTGCGCGTTCGGGGTGGAAGTTGATGGGCCTTCCATCGCGAGCGAACCTATTCCTGCACGCACGGCATTTATGCGGGCTGGGTTTATGGTTAATTTCCACCCGGGTGCGTTTGGTTGGAGCTGCGTTAGATCGCTCTGGAGCTATTGCGTTAACTGTAAAGCAGGGGAATTGCCTCACAAAAGCTCCAGAGAGCGCGAATAGTGTACTGCTATAGTTTGAGGCAGTTTCCTGCTGTTCCACGTGGAACACTCACCCGGCGATGACCGCCGGACACTCACAGCTCATCAAGTCAACCAGCGCCTAAGCCAATGGACGGGCTACACTCAGGTAGACGTCCAGAACCGCGATCGCTGCAGGAGTTACCCCAGGAATCCGGCCTGCTTGGCCCAATGTCTCTGGACGAACTCGATCCAACTTTTCCTGAATCTCACGCGATAAACCAGGAATGCCGGCAAACTGGAATTCCGCCGGAATCCGTCGCCGCTCGGAGTCCTTCATGCGAACAATCTGCCGTGCTTGCTGTTGTATGTACCCCTCATACTTCGTTTCGGTTTCTACAGTCGTCAGAACGCCTCCAACCGGGGCCTCCCCGAGCTGTTCCGTCACCCAAGGCCGAATCTGGCCAGCTTGGCTCTCCGGCCGCTTCAACCACTGCGAAACCGTGGGCCGGTCGTCTGCCCCCAGGCAAACATCGGGAAACCGCCCCGGAACTACTCTGGTCTCCGAAAAGAGGCGCCGGAGAATCTCCTTCTGCGCCTGCTTCTTCAGATATAAACTCCATCTGTGCTCAGAAACCAGTCCGGCAGCCCGGCCAATCGGCGTAAGCCGTTCATCCGCATTGTCGATCCGCAAGTGAAGCCGGAATTCAGCTCGGGAAGTAAACATCCGGTACGGTTCATCGGCACCCTTACTAATCAGATCGTCAATGAGAATTCCTGTGTATCCCTCGGTACGCGCAATCACCAACGGATCTTTGCCTCCAACCCGGCAGGCGGCGTTTATTCCCGCCACTAAGCCCTGGCAGGCAGCTTCCTCATACCCGGACGTACCGTTGATTTGACCAGCCAAAAAAAGACCCGGAATCGACTTCACTTCCAAACTATGGTTCAATTCCCGCGGATCGATCGCGTCGTATTCAATCGCATAGCCTGGGCGGATCATCTCAGCGTCTTCAAGCCCCGGAATCGAAGCGATCATCGCCGCCTGCACGTCAATCGGCATACTGGTCGACATCCCGTTTACGTAGACTTCATTCGTATCCAGACCTTCCGGTTCCAAAAAAATCTGATGGCGCGCACGGTCGGGAAACTTAACGATCTTATCTTCGATAGACGGACAGTAACGCGGACCGACCCCCTCAATTTGCCCGCTATATAAAGGCGAACGGGCGATACTAGCCTGCAAAACACGCTTTGTTTCTTCAGTAGTGTAAGATATATAACACTTTATCTGGGGCCGATCGATCTTCTCCGTCAAGAATGAAAAGGGAGTGGGCACCGCATCGCCTTCCTGCGGTTCAAACCGGCTCCAGTCGATGCTTCGGGCGTCCAACCGCGGAGGGGTCCCGGTCTTAAGCCGGGTCCACTGTAAGCCCAGTGTCCGAAGCTGATCGCCCAATAGCTGCGACGGCGCTTCGCCATTCCGGCCGCAACTGTATTTCATCTCGCCGACGTGCGCCAGACCATTCAGAAACGTGCCCGTGGTGACCACAACCGCTTCGCAGACCACCGTTCGCCCATCGCGCAACAAAACACCCCGCGCGCGAATCGGATCGCCGTCCAAAATCAGCGACGCCACCTCCGCCTGCAGAATCCGCAGATTGGGTTCCCGCTCCAGAACGTCTTTCATGTGCGCTCGGTATTGCTTCTTATCGCACTGCGCGCGCGGCGACCAAACTGCCGGGCCGCGGCTGGTATTCAGCAGACGGAATTGAATACCCACTGAGTCCGTCACCTCGCCCATCAACCCGCCAAGCGCATCTACCTCGCGCACCAGGTGGCCCTTGGCGATGCCGCCCACCGCCGGGTTGCAGGACATTTGCGCAATCAGGTCGACATTCATGGTGATCATCGCAGTCCGCAAACCCATCCGGGCGCAGGCCCGCGCCGCTTCGCATCCGGCGTGGCCGGCGCCTACCACAACAATGTCATAGTGAATTTGCATCCCGGGGGGAACTTCCCCTTATTCTATCAATTGGTACCGGAGCACCCATTGAAAATTCAGATCATCGGCGGCGGCGGCAGGGAACATGCTCTGGCATGGCGTTTGGCGCAAAGCCCGCAAGTTACAGGAATCATCGCGAACCCAGGCAATCCGGGCATCGCGGCGCATGCCGCCTGCGCTCCCGCGCCGGACATCCAGGCATGCCTGCACGCGGCGGAAGAAGCCGCGGCCGACCTCACGATAGTAGGTCCGGAGGCGCCGCTAGTCGCGGGGATTGTGGACCTCTACCGGGCAAAAGGCCGGTTGATCTTCGGGCCCACCGCCGCTGCCGCGCAACTGGAAGGGAGCAAGACGTTCAGCAAGCAATTCATGACACGGGCGGGCATACCAACCGCCCGATTCGTCACAGTGACCAACCTGGACGACGCGCGATCCGCCCTCTACAGCTTCAGCTACCCAATGGTTCTGAAGGCGGACGGCTTGGCCGCGGGAAAAGGTGTGGTGATTGCGCAGGACCGGCAGGACGCCGAATCGGCGCTGCCTTCCCTATTGGCAGGAGGCCGCCTGGTAATCGAAGAATTCCTCATTGGGGAAGAGGTCAGCTTCATCGTACTCAGCGACGGACATAACGCGCTTCCGCTTCAACCATCGCAAGACCACAAAGCGGTCTTCGACGGGGACGCCGGCCCGAATACCGGAGGCATGGGGGCATACTGCGATTCGCGGATTCTCACCCCAGCCCAATCCGGCGCGATCATGGACACCGTGATAGAACCCACCATCGCCACCATGCGATCGGAAGGAACACCGTTCACCGGGTTCCTTTACGCCGGCCTGATGATGACGGCGGACGGGCCCCGCGTACTCGAGTTCAACGCGCGGCTGGGAGACCCCGAAACCCAGGCTCTAATGCACCGCATGGACAGCGACTTCGCCGAAGTGCTGCAAGCCGGAGCGCGCGGCGAACTGAAGAACGCAGCCCTGAAGTGGAAAGAGCAACCCAGTGTCTGTGTTGTCTTGGCCGCACATGGATATCCGGGTGAAGTACGCACCGGAGACCCGATTCACGGCGTCGACACGGCCCACGCTGTTGTGTTCCACGCAGGGACACGCATCGGAGCGAAAGGCCTCGAAACAGCCGGAGGGCGCGTCCTCGGCGTGACTAATTCCGGTCCCACGCCAGCCGAAGCAATCGAAAAGACGTACCACGCTGTGAAACAGATTCACTTCGAGGGAATGCACTTTCGCACCGATATCGGACGGAAGGGGTTGAGGCGATCTTAACTCCCGTTTTTGCCCCTGGACTCGGGCATCCGGCACGATACAATGAAACGGTGTGGGGACGTAGCTCAGTTGGATAGAGCGGTCGCCTCCTAAGCGACAGGTCGGCAGTTCGAATCTGCCCGTTCCCACCAATTTGGAATCGGCTCTACGCGTCTCCCCATGGAAGCTCAACTGCCAGAATCCGCGCTGCTCAACATCCTCATCGTGGAAAGCAATCCGGCAGAGGCGCGATTGATAGCCGAAGGATTCCGCGATGCGGGTCACGCTCGTAAAATCGAACAAATTCACAACGGCGAGGACGCCCTTGTTTACTTGCTGCGCGAAACTCCCAATCACGAGTCTTCGCTTCCAGACCTGATCCTTCTCGACTTAAGCCTGCCGGGAAAATCAGGCTTCGAGTTGCTGGAAGAGATCCGGGCGAGTAATGCCCTAAAGTGCATTCCAGTGATCGTTTTTTCGGGTTCCGCCGATCCAAGCGATCTCCAGAGAGCCTATGAATTACACGCGAACTGCTATATCCGGAAACCGAACGACCTCGACGAATTTCTGAGCACGATCAAGAGATGCTACCAATTCTGGGGAAGAACCGTCCACCTGCCCCCAAGAACCAGGCCGGTCTGAGAAATGGAAACATCCAGCTTCGCGCTGCGTCCTATGCTCATGTCTAAAATTCGGGCGACCGCGGCACTGTTGACCCTGGGATTTCCCATTTTGGCGCAGGAGCCCGTCATCACCTTCCGCACTGAGATCAGCCTGGTAAAAGTGGATGTGAAGGTCTCCACTGCGGCCCCCCGGAACATTTCCGGCCTCACTAAAGAAGATTTTCTCATCTTCGATGAAGACGCCCCGCAACCCATTTCCCATTTCGCCAGCGAGTCGGAACCGCTCGACCTGCTGCTGTTACTGGATGTCAGCAACAGCATGACCCGCTCGCTAAGTGCCATGGCTGGGAAGACGCGCGAAGCTCTCGGCCAATTGCATAACGGTGACCGCGTGGCGCTGATGCTTTTCTCCACCCGCAGCGAAGTGGTACAGCCGCTCACTGAGGACTTCCACCTGATTCAAACACAGATCCTGGGTTCCATCTATAAGCAAAGCCTTGGCAGTGGAACGCTGGTGAATGAGGCGTTGGTGATGGCCGCGCACTATCTGCAAGCGGAGCCGCCGCGCGGCCGCCGCGCCATTCTGATCGTCACCGACAATCAGAGTGCCCGCGCCGCTGCCACCAGCGAACAAGTGCTCCGCGCTCTGTCCGATGCCAACATCACGATGAATGCTCTGGTCACCGGCAACGCGCCATTACCCGCTGCAGCCGCCCGCTACACCGACCCGGCAAACAAAGCGCCGGACGTGCTGCAGTACACCTTGCGAACCGGCGGGGAACTTCTCACCGGCGACAGCCCAGCCGCCAGCTTCCGCAAAATCGTCGAGAGCATTCTCACCCGTTACACCGTCGACTACGCAGCGCCCGCCGCCGACCCAGGCTCGTACCGGCGCATTCGCGTGGAACTTTCGCCCAACGCCAAAGCGCGGTACCCTGGCGCAAAAGTGGAAGCCCGCGCCGGTTACTACACCGGTAAGTAACCGCTGTGCGGAACCCGTTTCGACAACTTCACCGCAATCCAGGTTCATGGAGATCATGCTTGCGGACTCGGTTGCAACGCCGCGCTGCCGCACGTTTTCCAGTAACGGTGTTCGCCGCTATCGCCCTGTTGCTCTCAATGTCGGGAGTCTACGGTCTAATGTCGCACCTGGTGGCGCGCCGCACCAGCGAGATTGGCGTTCGCCTGGCCCTCGGCGCCGGTCCCGCCGGCATCGCAGGGCTGATTCTGCGCCGTGCCGCGATATTCGCCGCCGCCGGCCCGATCATAGGGCCAGCCATCGCCACGTTCGGATCGAAAATACTCGATAGCCCGCTTTTCTGACTGACGCACACCGTCGCGCTCCCCTACGGCATCGCCGCCGTGGCTCTGGCCCTCGTCCTGTTATTCGCCGCGGCCCTACCCGCGTATCGCGCGGCGAAGATCGATCCGGTGACGGCAGTTCGCGAGGATTAGAACCAGGCTTAGAATGTGTGTAGAGGCGGACGTATCAGCTTGCCCAAGACACTGCGGCGATTGACCATCGGCCTCATCCTCATCACCGCGGTCTACGCCTTTCAGCTTCCCTTCCGCCAATTTCCCGGAGTGGAATACGAAGGCTTCGCAATCGAACCCGACTGGCAGGAGAAAACAGAATTCGCCTTCGCCCGCCTGATGTTTCCGCCCGGTGAAAACGACGGCTATCGTGGCCGCTACGATGGCGACTGGCGCAAAGGCCTGTCACTTTGGACACAGGATTATCCGCGAGCCGACCGTCACTTTTCGCAAGCTCTGCGCCGTCTCACCCGCATCCATGTGCGCTCTGTCGAACAACCCATCAATCTCGATGAGGGCGATGCGTACAACTGGCCCTGGCTCTACGCGGTGCAGGTGGGCGAATGGGGAATCACTCCCGGCCAGGGGAAACTTCTCCGCGACTACCTGCTCCGCGGCGGCTTCTTTATGGCCGACGATCTGCATGGCGACTACGAGTGGCAGGTGTTCGAAAAGAGCCTGAAACTCGTCTTTCCGGACCGTTCCATAGTCGAGATAGAAGACGCCGACGCCATCTTCCACACCGTCTACGATCTGGACGATCGCTTCCAGGTGCCAGGCGCCGCACATCTGCGTTTGGGCTATAAAAACGATGGCAAGGTGCCGCACTGGCGCGGCATCTACGACGACAAAGGGCGCATCATGATCGCCATCTCATACAATTCCGACATCGGCGATGCCTGGGAATATGCAGACTCCATTCGCTACCCCGAGAAGTTCTCGGGCCTCGCCATCCGCATGGGAGTAAACTACGTCGTGTACGCCATGACCCATTAAGATGATCTCCCGTATCCAGCGGAGGGCGGTCCCCCTGAACCGCGCCGGATGCCTCGTCCGGCTCCGGCCGGACACCAGGTCCAAATGAAGAGCGCCCTTTCCAGACGAGCCTTCCTAACCGTACCCGCGATGGCCAAAGCCGCCTCGCCCGCCATCCGCCGCGAAGTATTCCGCGCCTCGCCCAAGCAAGGCGTGGCTGCCATGGCGTACGCCTGGTACACCAGCGCGGACGGTGGAAACATGACTTCGATCGAGCAACACTGGACGCGCTCGGACACCATCGACGTAGCCTACCTTCGCCGTTCCCGCGATCACGGCGAAACCTGGACTCAGCCGGAAGAGCTGCGGACCGGCGAACGCACGGCGGCCGGAATGCTCCGCCGCCATCCTCGCGCCGGCTTCATCGACCCGCCCACCGGGCGCTACATCGAGTTTTGGACCGCAGGCATCCTGCCCACCGACGACCCGCTGGAAGGCATGCACCGCTGGAATATCTTCTACCGAACCGGCGGCATCGAACAGCAAATCATCCACAGCGGCGCGGAGTTCAACGCCACCCATCCGCTGCCCGGAGTCTTCACCGGCAAGAACTGCGTGATGCTCGGCGACATGCCGTTCACTCCGCTGGGATTGGCCGATGGCCGCATCCTGGTCCCCATACAAATAACGCCGCTCGGGCCAGACGGAAAA
>JANXXV010000972.1 GCA_025350445.1 Bryobacteraceae bacterium
GGGCGGCGAAGGCATCAACGCCGACATCCTAAGCTGGAAGAGCAACTAGTGTGCCCTCTCCTATAACCACTAGTGCTGAGAACACCCAGGTGGCGCCGCGCGCCCGCCGTAGCGCCCAGCAAGGCCTAACTCTAGTAGAAATGGTAGTAGTAGTCTCCATCATCGGCCTGGTAGCCGCCATCAGCTTCCCGTCCATCAGTTCCAGCCTGGAATCCCTCCGCCTCCGGGGCGCAACCGATTCCATAGTCAGCTTCCTGAACGGAGGCATGAATCGCGCCGAGCGCCGCCGGCAAATCGTAGAAGTCATCATCTCCAAATCCGAAAACGCGATCCTGCTCCGTTCCTCCGACCCCGGTTTCCAGCGCCGCTTAAACATGCCCGAAGGCATCACCATAGCCAAAATTCACCCCGAACTCCTCTCCCACGAAGAGACCGCCCGCAGCTACATCCTCTACCCCGGAGGCACCATCCCTCGATTCGGAGTAGAGATCGCAAACCGCAAAGGCGCCCATCGCATCGTGCGCGTAGACCCGATCACGGGCGTCCCCGAGGTCCAACTCCAATGACCCGAGCTGGTGTGACAAATCGCGGCTTCACGCTTCTGGAAATGTTGGTGGCCACGGTAATCATGGCCGTCGCCGTCAGCGGCCTGATGTCGTCCCTATCAACGTCAATGCGCAACGCTGCCAGAATCACCGAATACGACCGGGCCTCGCTAATGGCGCGCAGCAAGATGGACGAGCTAATCGTCCAACCCCGCCTGCCGCGTCAAACCATCCTTGAAGGTCCAGGCTGGCGCGCCCGAATCACGCCGTTCGAATTCGTACCCAACCCGCAGCCCGGCAACGCCGTCCTGGACCGCATCGAACTCGAAGTCGCCTGGATGGCCGGCCCTCAGCGGAAGACGTTCACCCTCGAAGGATTCCGCAAATCCATCCTGACCCAGGAAGACATAGCCACCGGAGCGCTGGTTCAAAAATGACCCGCCGCTCCAACACCGCCGGTGTCACGCTGATTGAACTGCTAGTCTCCATCTCGCTCCTGAGCCTGCTCTCGGTAGGCATGCTCTTCGCCATCCGCATCGGCCTGAACTCCATGCAGAAGGCCAACGCCCGCCTGATGGCGAATCGAAAGGTAATGGGCGTCGAGAAGATCTTCGCCGAACAACTGGCCGGCTTCATGCCCGTGAGGGCCGATTGCCCCGGCACCCCGCTCACCACCATCCCGTTCTTTCAAGGCGACCCGGCCACTATGCGCTTCGTCTCCAGCTACTCGCTCCAGGAAGGCGCGCGCGGCTACCCGCGGATACTGGAATATCAGGTAATCCCGGGCGACCAGGGCCGCGGCGTCCGCCTCGTAGTCAATGAGATTGTTTACACCGGCCCCCTCTCCACCGGCAGCGTCTGCGTCTCGGCCCAACCGCTGCCGCAATTCGTGCCGGTACAAATCGGGTCGAACTCGTTCGTCATGGCCGACCAGCTGGCCTACTGCCGCCTCATCTATAAAGAAGTGATCCCCGGCACCACCATCGAGCGCTGGCTGCCGAAATGGATCAGGCCGAATCCCCCGGTAGCCATCCGCATCGAAATGGGCCCGCTGGAACCAGACCCCGGCAAGCTCCAGCTAATGGACGTAACGGCGCTAGTCCGCATCACGCGCGACGTAATGACAAGGTACGGCGACTAATGCCCCACGAGGTGCAAACCGAGCCGCGACCGTCAGGGAGCGGTAGATACACTCGCGGAATCCGCACCAACCAAAAAGGCGGAGCCCTGCTAGCCGTCCTCTGGCTGTCCGCCGCGCTGATGGCCATCGCCTTTTCCGTAGCCAACACCGTCCGCGGCGAAACCGAGCGCACCGGCACCGCTTCGGAAGGCATCCGCACCTACTACCTGGCAACCGGCTCCATCGACCGTGCCTTGTTGTACCTACAATGGGGCGCGCAATACCGCAATCCCGACGGCACGGCGAAGTTCTGGGAGCCCGGCATGTCCCGATTCCGCTTCGCCTTCCCCTCCGGCATCAGCACCGTCGAACTAATCCCGGAATCGTCCAAGCTCAGCCTCTACGCCGCCCGTCCAGAGCAGCTCGTAATGCTGATGATCAACCTCGGCGTCGCCCCCGAACAGGCCCAAGAGATCGCCGCCGCGATCGTCGATTGGCGCACGCCCGGACTCACCGGACCGTTCGACGAATATTATCTGACCCGTACTCCGTCTTTCCGTGCCCGCCACGCGTCTTTTGAAGAGTTGGAAGAACTTCTTCTTGTGAAAGGCATGACGCCGGAAATTTTCTACGGAAGCTTTACGCGCGATCCGCAAGGCCGCTTGTACCCTCGCAGCGGCCTGAAGGATTGCGTGTCCGTGTACGGCTTGGGTGGTCCGGTGGATATAAACACCGCCGACCCTGCCGTTCTTGCGACCGTCGGCGTACCTCCCGACGCAATCGCAGCGATTGTCGACAGGCGTCGTGCCGCCCCTTTCAAGACGACTCAGGAATTACAAGGCATGACCCAAGGCGCCGCGGCCGGACGCCTGATGGTTGGCGGCGGATCCATCTATACCCTACGCGCTACCGCCCAACTCCGCCTCCCCAACGGCGGCTTCTCCGATCTGCGCCGCTCCGTTTCCGCTCTGGTGAAGTTCCGCGAACCCGGCTACAATCCCCCCATCGAGATCCTGCGGTGGTATGACAACTGATTTCCGCAAGTGGCTCGCCTTCGGCACTGGCGTAGGCATTGAAATCCGCAACGACGAACTGCAGGTCTCCATCGTCCGCGTCCGCCCCGCCGGCATCGCTGTCCTGGGCTCAGCCACCGTAACCGACTTCCGCACGCGCCCTGCCGCCGAGTGGGGCACCGAACTGCAAGCGTTCCTCAAGACGCTGGGTTGCGGCCATATTCCGGCTGCTGTACTGCTGCCCCGCAGCGACGTGATCGTCCGCCAAGTGAATCTGCCGGGCGTCACCGACGACGACCTCACCTCCGCCGTCAACCTGCAAATCGATTCGCTCCATCCCTTCGCGGAAGACGAAATCGTCCACTGCTTCGCGCGCATCGGCAAGACGCCCGCCATTCTGGTCGGCATTACGCGGCGTGAAGTGATGGAGCGCTTCGCCAACCTGTTCGCGGAAGCCGGTATCAAGATCGCCTCGTTCACATTCTCCGCCGCGGCCATCTACTCGGCTCTGCGCATCCTCTCGGTGCCGCCCGCGGGCTTCGTCACGCTGCACCCCGGCGAAGGCCTGCTCGAAGTCTACGGCGAAAGCGAAAGCCGCCCTATCTTCTCCACTACCTTCGACCACTCCGATCGGGCCGTCACGCAAGCCATCTCCGAACTTCGCCTGGATCCCCAAACCGAGCCCACTCCGCTGGAACAACTGCTGCCGAAGCCGGCGGTCTTTCCGCCGAATCACGATCCGGCATCGGCCGCGTTCGGCAAACATGCGCTCCCTTATGCCACCGCAGTATCCAGCGCCTGCCCGTGGCTATCTATCTCCGCCAACCTGCTGCCGGTCGAGCAACGGAAAACCAGTTCGCGCATCCGGCTGATCCCAACCTTCGCGCTGGCTGCGCTTCTGCTGGTGTTCGTCAGCGCACTGGCCGCCTATTCCAGCTATGAGAATGCGCGATACCTCAACCGGCTACAAACCGAAATGAAGCGCCTGGAGCCGCAAGCGCAACGAGTTACTGCCGACGATAATCTCATACAAGCCACGCGAAACCGCACGCAGTTGCTGGACGATTTCCGCCGCCGCTCCAAGGCCGACCTCGACGCCCTCAACGAACTGACCCGGTTGCTGGTCCCCCCCACTTTTCTTACCGGCCTTGAGATCCGCCGCAACGGAGTGCAGATCAGCGGCGAGACGGAACAGGCTGCTCCGCTCATTCAGATCATCGATAATTCGCCGCTTTTCGCCGGCTCGGAATTCTCAATGGCGCCCACCCGCGTGCTGGGTGGCGAAGTGTTCAGCATCAAATCGTCGCGCGAGGGCCAGCCTAAATGACACTGACCTCCCGCGACCGCCGCGCGCTTTCCATGCTGGCTGTCTCCGGCGTGCTCACGCTGGGATGGTGGCTAAGCACCTCCGACGACAAGACCACTGACGTGGTGGCCGCCGCCGATTCGGTTCCCATGGCCGAGAAGCGCCTGGCCAAACTGCGCCAGACCGCCGCTGCGGTGCCGGGCAGGGAAGAGGCTTTGAAGAAGGTCAAGCTGGAATTGGCCAGCCGCGAGGCCGGAGTGATTCGCGCCGACACCGCCCAACAGGCGCAGGCGCAGTTGATGCAGATCCTTTCCAAGATCGGCCGCGCGCAGCAGCCGCCCATCGGAATTCGCGCCTCCGAGATCGGCCAGATCAAGAGCCTGAGCGACGATTACGGCGAAGTGGCCGTCAGCGTTTCCTTCGATTGCCGCGTTGAACAACTGGTGAACCTGCTTGCCGACATTTCCGCGCGGAAGGAACTCATCGCCACCAACGAGATCCGCATCGGCAACGCGCATCCGAAAGAGAAAACGATGCCCGTCCGGCTGACCGTCAGCGGTGTGGTGCCGCGCAAGCTCATTCCCGAAAAGAAAGGAGTGTCGCTGTTTTGAAACACAAACTGCTGCTCATCAATCTGCTGCTGCTGACACTGGTCGCCGCCTCGGGTTCGGTTCTGCGCCAAAAGTGGCGCGAATCGAAAGCGCACGAGGAAAGCGTGCTGAAGCAGAAGGCCGCGCCGGTGCCCGCTACGGCAATTGCGCCCATCCCCACGGTGCCGCCGGCCCCGCCCGCCGTCTATGCCGACGTGGCGCAGAAACTGCTGGTGTCGAAGGACCGCAATCCCAACGTATTTGTGGAACCGCCGCCTCCGCCGCCTGCGCCTCCTGTAATGCCGCCGCTGCCGTTCGCCTACGGTGTGATGGATTTCGGTGCCGGGCCCAGCGTGATGATGTCCGAGAAATCGGGCGGGCAACAGCATACGTACAGAATTGGCGACAAGATCGGCCCTTTCAAGCTTTTGGGCGTCAATAGAACAGACATCCTTTTTGACTGGAATGGCAAACCTGTGCAAAAGAAGCTTTCCGAACTGGTGGACAAGAACGCGAACGCCGCCGCCGAGCGGGCCGCGGCCGAAGCCCCGAAGCAGACCGCTGCCGCCACTCCGGCCCCGGCTGTGAAGGTGGTGGGGGAGGCGAAGCCCGGTGCGGCCATCGGTGGTGACGTTAAAGCCTGCCAGTCTGGAGATCCGTCGCCTGCCGGAACCATCGCGGACGG
>JANXXV010001009.1 GCA_025350445.1 Bryobacteraceae bacterium
CTGCACATGGCGGCTCGACGCGGAAACGTAGAGGTGGCCGAAGCTCTGTTGGATTGCGGCTCCGACATCGAGTCCCGGGATAGCCTTGGCGACACGCCGCTGCGCCGTTCGGTCAACTGCAACAAGACCGAAGTGGCAACACTACTGCTCGCGAGAGGAGCGGATATTCATTCCATAGGGAGCAAAGGAATCACGCCCCAGCTGGCAGCGAGAACCATCACCATGAAACGGCTCCTACTCAGTGCGGTTGGCGGAGCCCTGCCGGGATAGCTCCCGCCTGACTGCGTAGCCGAATTTACCAATCTAGTGGCCGTCGAGTCGCCAAACCTCTGAATTGCACCGGCCGCGGATTCAATCCGCTTCAGCGGGCTCCCTTCCTGCAATACCCATTCCCGTACACAGGAATCGTGCGCTCCCAACCCCCTCCAAAATCCCCATTCAGGCAACTCCGAACCTGCCCGGCCGGCTCTCCCCATAAAACGTAGACAGCTATGAAACGTCCGATGAGAACTCCGGCGGGGGCCCAATCGTCAAACGACATAGGCGTTAAGATAAGCCAAACTGCATACATCGTAGCACCACTCCCTAACGGTCGCGGCTCGGTTAACTGATTGATCCTACTGAGCCGCGACCGTTAGGAAGCGGTAGATGATCAACCGAGTCCGGAACATTTTGAATAACAAACGTTGTTATTCTAGCGCCAATGTCGTCATACGATCCCCCCCGGGTAGTGCCGGGCGGATTCGATGGAGCCATTCTACGGGTCGAAACATTCCCCACCTTCCGGCGATGAAAGATTGCTGTTTCACGCCACGGCATCGCTTCTTCGTACGCCGCCTGGGCGCAGCTATGCACCACTACGACTCGCCCTGGCCATCACACCCGCACGCCTGCCTTCCCAGGCAAGCGCAAGAGTGGCGCGACTACCTCTCCCGCGGTACTCCTCCGCCGGGCGCACGCGGACTTTGACACCCGCGTTGACGGTGGTTCCAATCCGCGGCTCAACGCCCCAAGTGGGACGCTTGAGGCCGATAAGCCGGGGATTCTTTTGAATTGCTATCCGGCAGGTCTGGCTCCCCGCTGGACCTCCATCGGGACGCATCGCCCGGCAGCGAACCGCGCAGGTACCAGGCGCTGAGGATGAGTCCATTTGGACAACCGATCGGCATCCGCAGGCGCGTCTGACGGTATCGATCCGCGGCCGTCGCGGACAATTTGCAGTGCCAGAACGATATTTAGACTGAGGATGCCATGGGTGTGTTTCAGCGGAAGCGAGCATTAACATAACGAATCCCCCTGAGCCCGTATCCTATACTTGAGAGGAACTTGGAGCCGGGTTTGCATTCTTGCCGCCGGCCCGTTATTGAGGAATTCATGGCCGTATTGATCGATGCTATTAACGTAAAGCGCAGGACTTTGTTTGAGCTTGAAAACACTCCCTTCTGCTGCCTGGAAGCGGAGGTGAGCACGCCTACCGCCCGCGGCGGCCAGACCCTGGTGCGCCTGAAGATTCGCAACCTTCTCACCAGCGCGGTTTTTGAGAAGACATTCAAGGCCGGTGACAAGTTCAAGGAGCCGGATCTGCAACTGATCGCGGCCTCCTACTTGTATACCGACAACGATGGTTCTCACTTCCTGGACCAGGAAACCTACGAAACTCTGACGCTCGCCGGCGAGACCATTGGGAATGCGTTGGACCTCATGGTGGAAGGCACCGAGATTCAACTGCACAAGTACAATGGCAACCCCATCGGCCTGCAGTTGCCGACGTTCGTTGAGTTGGCCGTTGCCTACGCCGAACCCGGGGTCCGCGGCGACACCTCCAGCGGCGGCGCAACCAAGCTAGCCAGACTGGAGACGGGCCTGGAGATCCGGGTTCCCCTCTTTATCAAAGAAGGGGAAAAGGTGAAAGTGTCGACGGAAGACCGGGGGTTCGCCGGACGGGCGTGAATCAGCCTTTAATCTCGACAATGATTATCTCGAGCGGCTTATCGTTGAGATTCTCTTCCTTGTGGGTTTTTGAGGTTCCCCACGAAGCCTCGCCAGCTTTGTGCAGCACGGTTTCCACCTTGCCCTGTGAATCCGTGCTGCGCACGTTCTGATCGGTAAGCGCCACCGACACCCGGTTGCGGACATGTTCATGCATTGGAATGGATTCATGCGGGCCCACTTTCACCCGTAGCACGCGGACCTGATCGTTCTCGAATTCCAGCTTGTAGTGCTTCGGATCGACCTTCAATACATCCTGCGCGGTCTCGGCCTTTTTCCCCATCCCCGGTTGCTTCAACTCCACTTCGACGATGTTGAACGGTACGTCGGTGGTGACCTCGGGAGAATGCATGCCGTCCGCGGCGCTCCATTTCACGTCTCCCGCTTTCCAATCGAAATTTCCCGGTTTTCTGCCGTCCTGATACTCAAACCGCTGGCTGCCTGCCTGCAGGTAGATCATCACGCGGTTCACCTTGTGTTCGTGAGCCTTCCCTTTCACATGCGGCTTTTCCAGCGCACGGAAAACGTTCACCTGGCCGTTTTCAAAAAACTTTGCCGAAGGTTCCGCCGCGGAGACGGACAGCGCCGCGAAACAAACAAGGATTGATGGGTATATTGCAGTTTTCACGCCCTGTATCATATCGCACTATGCCAGGCCTAACCCGATGCCGGTTGCATTCAGGGAAAGGTCTTCTTGCGGATGACGGTGTTGGACCCGTGCAAGCGGCACGGCGTGGAAAAGTTCACCATGGCATCGCGCAAATACCTGGAGTATGTAGGAGAATCCAGCTTCTGAAGGCGCCGGAATTCGATCCCGATCCCGCGGCCCAAACTCAGCAACAGGGCGGCGCATCAGAAGCGGCAGAGTGCCCCGTTCGAGGTTACGGCAATTCCTTTCTACAGGATCGATTCACCTCCAATTCATTTCCCGTACCTTCGATTTGGCGGCCGGGGCGACCTTCCCGGGGTGACACATAGTCTTCGACGATTCAATCGGGCTAAACGTCTAACGAATAGTAAAGAGTCTCAAGGCACGCATTCCGCAAGTTAGGAACGCCAATATGCAGGATTTTCTAACATCGGGAACAGCAGCAATACCGGACCGGCCGTTGAGATAACATAGGTGACGATTTGCCCGCGTTACGTTAGCTTGACTCACTAGCGGGTGACGCTGCGGCGGAAATTAAAAGCACCAAAACATAAAGGAGTCCGAATGTTCCGTCTTCTGACCATCGCGTTCTCGATCAGCCTCATCACCGGCTCGAATCCGGCAATGGCCCAAGCCCCGGCCGGGTCTCAAGCTCCGGCCGCGCGCCCACCGCGCCCGGCGCCGCCAACCCGCGATCCCAACACGCCTGGTTATGTCAAGGCCAAAGACTTACCTGACGGCGCCAACGCTTCGGCAAAGGAGGACGGAAACTTCATCCTCGGCCCCACGCACAACTCCGCGCCGGAGATGGCCGTGCAGGAAGGCGTGCCGCAGGGAACGGTCTATAACTTCACCATGGAATCGGCCGACAGCAAGTTCTATCCCGGCATCGCGCGCGAGCCGAACACCTTCGGCACGCCAGACCCCGCCGACCCCGCCAAGCTGATAGTCTCCACCAGCCACCCCGCTCCCTACACGCGCCGAGTGGCTGTCTATATCCCCAAACAATACGTTCCCGGTACCGTAGCGCCGTTCATCGTGGGGGCGGACGGACCGGACAAGGCGCTGTTCACGGCTCTGGATAATTTGATCGCGCGGAATCGGGTGCCGGTGATGATTGCCATTTCCATCAGCAACGGCAGCGGCGACGCTCAGGGAAGCGAACGCGGCCTGGAATACGACACGATGTCCGGCCTGTACGCCGAATTCGTCGAGAAGGAAGTGCTGCCTTTAGTAGAGAAGCAATACGATGTAAAACTCACCAAAGATCCCGAAGGCAGGGCGACCATGGGCGGCAGTTCCGGCGGGTCGGCAGCCCTGATCATGGCGTGGTATCACCCGGAGCTCTATCACCGCGTTCTCACTTATTCAGGCACGTATGTGTACCAGCAATGGCCGCCCAACGAGGAA
>JANXXV010001042.1 GCA_025350445.1 Bryobacteraceae bacterium
TAAATATATCCATCGACGCCGGAGGCGCGCTGCGCTTCCAGAAAGTGTACAAGCTGCGGCGGTATAACTTTTCGCCGGTGTCCTGTTTGTAATACCGCGTGTTGCTACCTGACATGGCGACGGTCTCCCACAGGCCTTCCGGCTGATACGGCTTCACACTGGGGCCGCCGATGGCGGGCGCAAGGAGACCGCTCGCGGACAAGGCGTAATCGCGAACCATTTCGGCATCCATACGAAAACGGGGCCCGTGCGCCAGCAGCCGGTTCTCGGGATCCTTCTTCACTTTTTCGTCCGTCGATACGGATTCCTGTCTGTAGGCAGCGGACGTCACCATCAGGCGGAATAGTTTTTTCACATCCCAGCCGGACTCTCGAAATTCCACTGCCAGCCAGTCCAACAGTTCGGGATGCGAAGGCGCCTCGCCCTGCGACCCGAAATCTTCCGCCGTCTTGACAATGCCCGTTCCGAAAACCTCCTGCCAGAACCGGTTGACGGCCACGCGGGCCACCAAGGGGTTGGCGGGATCTACCAGCCACTGCGCCAGGCCGAGCCGGTTTCGCGGTAGCGAATCCTTCATCGCAGGCAGTGCCGACGGGGAGTTGGGCTCCACCGCTTCCCGCTCCTGGTCATATTGGCCGCGATACAGAATGTTGGCCATCGGCTTGGTATCGGGCTTTTCCGCCATCACCAGCGTCACCGCACCCCGGCGGCGAATTTCACGGCGTTCCGCATTTGCTTTGTTGGTCTGCGCCACAAGCGCGCGATAGCCGGGATCTTTTCCATTCAGGAAGTACAAGCGCAGGGCATCCTTCTGCCCATCGTTCAGCTGGCTGGCGTCTTTTACGCGCGATTCGGCGAGATCGGGCCAGACCCCCACCAATCGCGATTCTTCCTCGGTGATGACGCGGTTGAAAATCCGCAGATCGGCAATCGCTCCGTCCGCGAAGAAACGTTCGTTTCCATCGCCGCCCAACACCAGCGGTTGCTTCGTGCGCAGAGTTCCGGGCAATTGGGTGATTGCATCCCCGCGGCCTTCGGTGGGGACGGCTACGCCGTCTACATAGAGACCGAGGCCTGCTTGTTCACGGCTGCCATCGTAGGTGAACGTCAGTTGAACCCAGGCGCCCGGCTTCAAGCGGCGCGCGGAACTGCTGCGAATTTGAATACCCCTTCCGTTGTCGCCCAACAGCCGTAGAAACGGCGAGCGGGCGTTGATCTCAAGTGTCCATCCGCGCAGAATCTCCTTGCGCACCTCGCCTTCCTTGGTCACCTCCGGGGGATCTACCTTGACGCGGCTCAGTTGGCTGGCCACGGTAAAATTCCCTTCGCCTTTCGGCAGGTACATCAGCGTAGAAATGGAGAATGGCTTGTCGCCGGTGATCTGGTCCAGATTTGGAAGCGAAATCGCGGACTTGATTCCGAATCGCAACGCCTGCCGATTTTCCAATTCCCCGGCGGTGACGCCGGATTTCAATGCCGGGTTCTTTGTCGAGCGCCCTCTGGACAGGTGCGCCGTTGTATCCACGGATACCGCCAAAAGTTCAGACGGCGCATCGAGCGGCGTGCGCAGCGCCTTGCGCTCCTTCGATTCGATCCAGTGGTCGAACGCTGCATTCGGAGCCTTGCGCGCGGCGGCTAGATTGTTCTTGAGCGACTCGACCTCCGCATTCAACTCCGACCAGCGCGGCCGATCCTGCATTTTGGGAACAACCACCAGGGGCGGCGTATCCGGAATGTTTCCGTCGAGAGCTGCCTGCGTGGTGTTGCGGAAAAACGCGGCCATGGCGTAAAAATCTTTCTGCAGAATGGGATCGAATTTGTGATCGTGGCAGGTGGCGCAGCCGATCGTCATGCCCAGGAAAACCGTACCTGTGGTGTCTACACGATCCTTGGCGTACATCGCCTCTACTTCCTTTTCAATCACGCCGCCTTCGTTGGTGGAGACCTGGCAACGGTGAAATCCTGACGCGATTTGTTGCTCCAGCGTTTTGTTTGGCAACAGATCGCCGGCCACTTGTTCGATGGTAAATCGATCGAATGGCATGTTTCGATTGAAGGCGCCGATTACCCAATCGCGATAGGGCCACATTTCGCGATAGTTATCGATGTGCATTCCGTGGGTGTCGGCGTAGCGGGCGGCATCCAGCCAGTAACGCGCGCGATGCTCTCCATATTGCGGCGATGCCAGCAGGCGATCCACCAGCTTTTCATATGCGTCCGGAGACTTGTCGGCGAGAAACGCATCGACCTGTTCAGGCGACGGAGGAAGGCCGGTCAAATCCAAGGACACGCGGCGTATCAACGTTCGCTTGTCCGCCGGCGCCGCCGGCGTGAGTCCGGCATTCTCGATTTTCGCGAGAAGGAATTGGTCAATCGGCGTCCGTGGCCACTGTGCGGTCTTCGCTGTGGGTGGATCGGGGCGAACAGGAGTGATAAACGCCCAGTGCTCTTTCCAATCGGCGCCGCCTTCAATCCAACGCTTTAGCGTATCCTTCTGTTTGTCCGTTAGCGTCTTGTGAGAAGTCGCCGGGGGCATCCGCCGCCCTGCCTTCTCTTCGGTGATCCGCTGATAGAGCAGACTCTCGGCCGGCTTGCCGGGAACAATCGGAGTGCCGTTCTTGCGTGGTGAGAACGCGCCATCCCGCGTGTCGAGCCGCATCCCCGCCATGCGCGTTTCTTTGTCCGGACCATGACAGTGGAAGCAGGCATCCGACAAAATCGGCCGGACCTCACGTTGAAAATCCACCTTGGGCGGTGTCTGCTGAGCCGGCAGAGGGAGTGTCAAACAAGCGGAGCCGACAAGTATACCGGCCACGCTCATCGCGGATCGAAGAGTTGCTGCCATATTGATAGAGTTACCGGGGTAACGCCTCTATCTTATCTCTCCTGGTGGACGATTGGGCTTGAGGCAACCGTGCAGATCTAATTGCTCCAGGGTGGCTGCGGTTTGGATTGGGTCAATTTTGAGTTTGGGCTCCACTGGCGG
>JANXXV010001044.1 GCA_025350445.1 Bryobacteraceae bacterium
CCGTCGAAGCCGCCGCGGCCGTCATTAGGAACGTCCGTCTCGTCATGCCAGCAAGCTCCTCAACACGCCATCCCACGGTTTGCGGTACGGCCGCACCAGCATCGCCTGCGCCTCTCTATCGCCGATAATCGTTTCCTTCTCTGTATCCCAGTGAACGCGCCGCCCCAGCCGCAGCGAAATGTTAGCCAAATGGCAGGCCACCGCCGTATGATGCCCGTCCTCTACATCAGCTATCGGCAGTTGCCGCGTCTTTATGCAGTCCAAAAAGTTTCGTACATGCAGATCGAATTGCTGCGGTGACGATCCCGGCTCTTTCATCGTCTGAATCCACGGCTCCGGTTTCGCCGAACTCCGCTGCGGACCCCCTGCGGCACTCCCCTGAAATACCGGAATGCTGTTCACCGGGTCGGTCTTCATGTCCGAAAAAACTTCAAACCCGCCGCGCCCGATCGACAGGCTTCCCTTCGTTCCAAAGAACTCCAGCCCGCTGCCTCCCGAACGTTGCCCGATGCTCGCTTCCCGGTGCGACCACACCGCCGTCATTCCCCCGGGGTATTCCAGCAGAGCATCTTGAGTGTCGGGCGTCTCCCCGTTATCCTCCAGCGCAAACCGCCCGCCCGTGGACGAAACACCGGTCGGACCCTTGTGCTTCATCACCCACTGCACAATATCGATCTGGTGCGCCGCCAGGTTTGTCATCTGCCCGCCCGAATAATCCCAGAACCAGCGGAAGTGATAAATCCCGCGCTTCGGATTGTAGGGGCGCGCGGGAGCCGGACCCAGCCACATTTCATAATCCATGTCGCTCGGCGCCTTGTCATCCGGAGGCGCGCCAAAGCCGGGCATGATATTGCGGTACGAAGACATGCGTGCGCTGTGAATCTTGCCGATGTACCCGGCCCGCAGCAGATCCCGCGCTTTTTGATAGTGCAGGCCGCTGCGCTGCTGCGTGCCGCACTGGACCACTCGTTTGTAGCGGCGCGCCGTCTTGATCATCCATTTGCCTTCGTCCACAAACAGCGTCAGCGGCTTCTCCACGTAGACGTCTTTCCCGGCGGCGCACGCCATCATGGTGATCAGCGCGTGCCAGTGATCGGGCGTTGCCACCACCACCGCCTGAATCTCCTTGTTGTCCAGCAGCTTTCGAAAGTCTTTATACGGCTTAGCCCCGCCGCCACACGCCGCAACCCCTTGCTCCAGGCGAGGTTGATAGACGTCTGACATCGCGGCCATATCCACGTCTTTTTGATTTTTGAAGTCGAAAACGTGCTGCGCGCCGATCAGGCCGTAACCGATAAAACCCACCTGCACGCGATCGTTCGCTCCCAGAATTCTGCTGTACGACGCCGCGGTCGCGGCCGCCAGGAAATGCCTTCGTGTAGCTGACATGGCCGCGATTCTATCATCTAATAAGTACATCCATGAACAACACCGCCACCAACCCCATCATCGATTCCGGCGACGATTCCCTGTTCGACATCCACACCCGGGCGCAGGGGCCCAAAGGGTCGCTCCCGCTGACCGCCGAAATGCTGTTGACCCGCCCCTCCGGCGATCTCTTCGGACTCACGCAAGACGCCGGTATGGGGTGGGACCCGCAAAAGTTGGGCGGCAAGGAAATCCTGCTGCTAAGCACCCACGGAGGCATCCGCGCCGCCGACGGTACGCCCATCGCTCTCGGCTACCACACCGGCCACTGGGAAGTGGGGCTCCTGATGCAAGCCGCCGCCGAAGAATTGAAGAAGGCTGGTGCGGTCCCCTTCGCCGGATACGTCACCGATCCCTGCGACGGTCGCACCCAAGGCACCACCGGAATGTTCGACAGCCTTGCTTATCGAAACGACGCGGCCATCGTGTTCCGCCGCCTGATCCGCTCCCTGCCCACGCGCCGCGGCGTGATCGGCGTAGCCACCTGCGATAAGGGGCTTCCCGCCATGATGATCGCCCTGGCGGCCATGCACAATCTCCCCTGTGTCCTGGTGCCCGGCGGAGTCACATTAATGGCCGAGGATGCTGAGGACACCGGCCGCGTGCAAACCATCGGCGCACGTTTCGCTCACGGACAGATCACCCTCCAACAGGCGGCCGACATGGGCTGCCGGGCGTGCGGATCTCCAGGCGGCGGATGCCAGTTCCTGGGAACTGCCGCCACCGCGCAGGTGGTAGGCGAGGCCCTCGGAATGTCGCTGACGCATTCGGCACTGGCCCCGTCCGGCCACCCGATCTGGCTCGACATGGCCCGCCGCTCCGGACGCGCGGTGCTAAAACTGGAATCGCGCAATATTACGATGAAGCACATCGTGACGGACGATGCGCTGCACAACGCCATGGTCACCCACGCCGCATTCGGAGGGTCGACGAATCTCATCCTGCACCTCTCCGCCGTGGCGCACGCGGCCGGACTGAGGCGCCCGATCGCAGAGGATTGGGCGCGCATCAATCGCCAGGTTCCACGTTTGGTGGATGCGCTGCCAAACGGGCCGCGGAATCATCCCACCGTACAAGTGTTTCAGGCTGGCGGTGTTCCGGAGGTAATGCTGCATCTGCGGCGCGCCGGCTTGCTGAAACTCGATGCCCTAACCGTCTCCGGCGAAACGCTTGGATCGATGCTCGATTGGTGGCAGAATTCCGAACGGCGCGCAATCCTGCGGAACCGCTTGCGCGAGCGCGACGGAATTGACCCTGACGACGTGATCATGAATCCCGATTCCGCAGCCGCGCGGGGACTCACCAGCACCGTCTGCTTCCCGAACGGGAATCTGGCGCCGGAAGGAGCCGTGATCAAGAGCACCGCCATCGACCCGAGCGTGGTCGACCCCGACGGCGTGTATAGAATGACAGGCCCGGCCCGCATTTTCCTAACGGAAGTAGCGGCGGTGAACGCCATTAAGACAAATCGGATCAAACCCGGCGACGTTCTGGTGATTATGTGCCGCGGCCCGCTGGGCTCCGGGATGGAAGAGACGTATCAGGTAACGTCCGCGCTGAAGCATCTGCCGTTTGGCAAATACGTTTCGGTGCTGACCGACGCCCGGTTCAGCGGTGTTTCCACCGGCGCCTGCATCGGGCACATTTCTCCGGAAGCTTTGGCTGGCGGGCCGTTAGGGAAATTGCTGGAGGGCGACCGGATCGAAATCCGGATCGACCGCAATAAACTGGAAGGTACCGTGAACCTGGTGGGGACCGGAGATCGTCAATTTGGCGTCGACGAAGGCACAAGAGTGTTGGCCGGCAGACAACCTCGGGCCGACCTTGCGCCAGATCCGGATCTACCCGACGATACCAGACTGTGGGCAGCACTGCAGTCCGTGAGCGGGGGCGCTTGGGGTGGATGCGTGTACGATGTTGACCGTATATTAGAAGTGATCGAGGCAGGGAAGCTTCGTCTAAGTAGTAGGCCTTAGTTCTCCGTAGGATGTCCTAGTGCGTTTGGTTTACTCCAATAGGACTCGCGGTACTGATCCAAAATTCGAGGAGCTGAAAAAGTACTAAGGATATCCATCTAAGTCATTCTAGTTGCGCCAGTTCTTACGATTCTGCTTGACTCAGAATGCCAAACCCCGTTAAAGTACAGAATGATGTATCGGATCTTTTGTAGTTTGGGGGCATCACACCCATCGAACAGGAGGCCGCTGTTGGTCAATTCGGAGGAAGGTACGTTATGAAGAAATATATCTTGGCATCAATGTTTGTAGGGCTGACCTCGGTAGCCATGGCCGTGCCGGTGTGTTCCGGGCCCACGTTCGACATAACCTCGTTTACTGCAGGTGGCGGTTGCACGTCAGGCAACCTTTTGTTCTCGAACTTCGTTTATTCGGGTACCAACGGGTCGGGTCCGACGACGCTTACCAGCATCATTTCCGGTGGAGGAAATATTTTGTTCAACCTCCAGCCGAACCAAGGGAGCACGGTCACAGCGCAAAGTTCCAGTCTCACCTTTACCGTTGCGGGGCTTGATGTAAGTTCTCTCATTATCGGAACTTCGAGTTCCAACGGCGGAAGCGCCTCTTCTACGGTTAGGCAAGTAGTCTGCTCCGGTTTGATTGACGCGCTTGGGAATTGTACTGGAACGCTCTTTCAAGACGTCACAAACACGGCAGGAACGGTGACGCCAACCAATTCCTTTGCACCTCAGGGAAGCGTAAATGTCTGGAGAAACGTTATTACTCCGATCAACACTGCCGTTACAGGGACAACTTTTGACGTGCAGTCCACTCCGGAACCAGTCGCCTTCGCGCTGATGGGATCCGGCTTGATCGCATTGGCTTTGTTTCGCAAACGGCGGAAGAACTAAATACCGCTTATATAAGATCACTCGGAGGAAATGTAAATCATGAATCGCATACTTACCATCGCAGTTTTGTTGGCGGCGTCATCATTGGCTATGCTTGGCGCACCGGTGTGCTCTGCTTCAACCGGAGTTAACGTAAACCTATTGACGCTCGGTTGTGTGGCCGGCCCCTACCTTTTCGACAATTTCAATTGGACAGACGCCAACGGAGTCGGCGGTGGACCGGTTACGATTCTGTCGGCTAATCCAGGATCTTACCTCAGTTCAATCAACTTGGTTTTCGGCACAAGCCTCGGTACGCCGTCGTCTGCATTTACTCAAGATCTACACTTCACGTTCCGCGTGAGCACTTTGAATGGTCTGCCCGGCATCTATCAGACGGCGCTCGCTGCCACTGGAAGTGGAAACGGTTCCCACGTTGCCGAGCGCGGTTGCACAACCGCAATTGGTCAGGATTCTGGCATCTGCGCTGGTACAGTGTTGTACGACTACGTCGCTTTTGCCGGCCAGACAATCGCGATCACGCCGAATGCGGGCAATGTTGGCGTTAACCAGTTATTTGTGTGGAAGGATCTGAACTCCGACGTCGGAGGTTCGTTGACCACCTTCACCGAAACTTTCCAAACCCCCGAACCGATGTCGATTAGCCTTTTTGGCGCTGGCCTCCTCGGATTGGGTTTGATTCGCAAACGTCGCACAGTATAGTTTTCAAGTCCGGTTTTCCCCGAAAGGCCAAGAGATTTGATCTCTTGGCCTTTTCTGCGTTTATAACTCCCGTCTGCACCTGCCATAATAGAGACATTCCATGGATTTGAAAGACCTCGATTTGAAGAAAACCGTCAACTTACCCCGGACTGATTTCCCGATGAAGGCGAACCTCGCCCAAGCCGAGCCTAAGCTGCTGGAACGATGGGAGAAATCTCAACTTTATGAGCAGATCCGCAAAGCGCGCGCCGGACGGCCCAAGTACATCCTGCACGATGGTCCGCCCTATGCCAACGGCAACATCCACCTGGGACACGTCTTCAACAAGACGCTGAAAGACTTCATCGTCAAGTCGAAGACCATGGCTGGCTTCGATTCTCCGTATGTCCCCGGTTGGGACTGCCACGGCTTACCCATCGAGATCAAAGTCGACGGCGAACTCGGCTCCAAGAAGGCCAAAATGTCGGTCGTGGAGATCCGCCAGGCCTGCCGCAAGTACGCCGCCAAGTACGTCGATCTGCAAAAAAAGGACTTCCAGCGCCTGGGCATCTTCGGCCAATGGGATAATCCGTATCTGACGATGACCGCGAAGTATCAATCCACCACCGCAAGCGCGTTCGTCGATTTTCTCGATCAAGGCTATATTTACAAGGGCTTGAAGCCCGTCAACTGGTGCATGAATGATCGCACCGCGCTGGCCGAGGCCGAAGTGGAGTACGAAAACCACACCAGCCCGTCCATTTGGGTTCGTTTCGTAATGACCTCGGACCCGGCCACAGTCGCGCCGGAGCTTACCGGAAAGCGTACTTTTGGCCTCATCTGGACCACCACGCCGTGGACAATTCCGGCGAACCTCGCCATCGCCTATCACCCGAAATTCGACTACGTTGCCGTGGACGTTTCCGGAGACGTTTACATTGTTGCCGCGGACCTGCTGAAAGCCACGGCCGCGAATCTCGGCTGGTCCGAATACCAGATCCTGACCACCTTCGCGGGCGACCGGCTGGAAGGCACGGTATTCCGCCATCCGTTTCTCGATCGGGATTCGGTCGGCATTCTGGGCGATCACGTCACGCTGGAGCAGGGAACCGGCGCGGTCCACACTGCCCCCGGGCATGGCCACGAAGACTACGTGGTGGCGCGGCAGTACGGCATCGAGACCTATTGCCCCGTGGACGCTGCCGGCCGTTTCTATCACGCCGAAGTCTCCGCCGGCCGCCTCCCTGAAGAGTTGATCGGAAAGACGGTGTGGGAAGCCAACCCGCTGGTGATCGAGATTCTGAAGGGCGCCGGCGCGCTGCTGGGAATGCAGAAGATCGAGCACAGCTATCCGCATTGCTGGCGCTGCCATAAGCCGACGATCTATCGCGCTACCGAGCAGTGGTTCATAGGCATGGAGCGGAACAACCTGCGCACCCGCGCGCTGGAGGCAATCCGCAACATCAAATGGATGCCCGCCTGGGGCGAAGACCGTATGTATAACATGGTCGCCAGCCGCCCGGACTGGTGCATCTCGCGCCAGCGGATCTGGGGTGTCCCGATCGTCGTGTTCTATTGCGACGGTTGCCGCGAACCACTGACTGACAAGAAGATTCTGGATGGTGTAGTGGCGCTGTTTGCCGAACACACCGCCGATGTCTGGTACGCCCGCACGGCCGCCG
>JANXXV010000019.1 GCA_025350445.1 Bryobacteraceae bacterium
TAGCCTGCACAATCTCCCGTACCTCCCGCAGATCGGCGCGCACCGGGGGAGATTCCGCCGTAGCTCTGCGATCGGCGCGATGCAACATCGCGCCGATCGCAGTGAGGATCTGGCCGAACTCATCGTGCAATTCGCGCGAGATGGAGCGGAATGTATTCTCCTGCATGGAGATCAATTGCCGCGCCAGTTCGCTGCGCCTTTCCGACATTGCCGCCACTTGTTCGAACATCCTGCGATTGAAGTGAACCAGGTACAGGCTGGTGGGCACAATCAAAATCAGCATTGCCGCGGCAAACAAATAGACGTTGCGTTCGACGCGGGCGTAGATGCCGCGGGTGCGCGCCGACGCCTCCTCCTCACTGTCGTTATTCCGGATCAACAGCCGGTTCACGGCAGTGCTCAACGCGGCTTGCCGCGCTTGGAGAGACAACCGGATTTGCGCCCGCGCTTCATCTTCGTGACCGTCCTTCGCCAGCGCGAAGATGCGGTCCAGCGCATCCCAGAACTGATCCATTGAGCTGGCGAGAAATCTCTGTTGATCGGTGGTGCGTGCGCCGGCGGTAGATTGTTGTTTGCGCTCCATGGCATCTTCCAGATCCACGCGGATTCGCTTGAACTGCGCCTGGTAGGCCGTTAGCGGATACGGCTCGCTTGCGTCCAGCATGTCGCGCATGGCTAGTGACAGCGAATTCAAATTGTTCTGGATGCGCAACAGCAGCAGGGAGTCCGTGCGGTTCCGGTCAACGGTTTCCGCTTGCAGTGTGCGCAGATTGCGAAGCTGCACGGCGGTGTAGGCGGTGTAGACACCCACCGCGGTCAGCGTGATGGCAAGCCCTGCAAGAAGCCGGATTGTTGGAGATCGCTTTTGACCCACTCGCCTACCGCTTGTCCCGCCGGATGCTGACGGCTTCCGCCCGCGCGCCAGGAACACTGGGCGTGCTAAGGGTGATGTATAGGGTCGCCTTATACGGTTCGCAAAAGTAGGCCGCCGCCTCTTTTCGAAATGCCGTCTCAGCAGCCGCGCCAAACTTATCAACCTGATCAGCCCTGATCTGCACGAAGTTTGCCTGAGTCATAGTATAAGCTTGTTGTCCGGCCTGGCGGATTCACTAGTGCATTCGTATTATTGCCAGTCTTCCAAAGCCTCCTGTATTCTACGTGTACTTATGGAGCCAATGTTTCTGCCGGGCGTGGAAGGCGATCCCAAGCCCAGCCCTTACCGCGATTTGATTTTGAATATGCAGGCCGGCGGCGCGGAGTATCCGCAGATCTGGCACCTGTTCGCGTATCTGCCGGGGGCGACACAGCACCTGGCGAAATTCACGCAGGAGATTCTTCGCGGACCCGCACCACTGAGCCCTGGTCTGCGCGAATTGATTGCGGCCTACACGTCTTATAAAAACGATTGCCCTTTTTGACTGAAGTCGCACGCCGCAGTTGCGGCGGAACTATTGGGCAGCGAGGAACTGGTGTGGGGCGTGCTGCGCGATCTGGAAACCTCGCAGTTGGACGAAAAGCACAAGGCGCTGTTCCGCTTCGTGGACAAGGTGAATCACGATTCGCCCAGGACTTCGCTGGATGACATGAACGCGCTCTACGAAAACGGTTGGGACGACGAAGCGATTTTCTTCGCCATTACCGTTTGCGCGTTGTTCAATTTCTACAACCGCTGGATCGATTCGAGCGGGGTGCGTGCGCTTTCAGAAGAAGCTCACCGTGTGGGAGGCAAGCGCAGCGCGGCGCACGGCTATGCCCGTTAGCTCGGGTTGGCTGGTGGTACTGGCCGCCTTCTTTGGGGTGATGGTGAGCTTCGGCTCGCTACTGGTGTACACGTTCGGGACGTTTTTGAAACCGCTCGGCGCTGAGTTCGGATGGAGCCGCCAAGCTATCTCCACTGCGTTTGGTTGCGCCGCCATCACCGTCGCCATCTGCTCGCCTGCATTGGGCCATCTGCTGGACCGCTGGGGACCGCGCCGCGTGATCCTGCCCTGCATGGCGATCTTCGGCGCCCCGGTTGTCTCATTGGGATTTCTGACTCCGAATCTGTTGCACCTTTAAGGGACGTTTGTAGTGCTGGGCGCGGTTGGAAATGGAACCACGCAGATGGGCTACTCCCGCGCGGTCTCCACATGGTTCGACCATCGACGCGGCCTGGCTCTCTCGCTGGTGATGGCCGGTGTGGGCGTGGGCTCCATGGTGTTACCACCGCTTTCACAATGGATCATCAACGTCCACGGCTGGCGCAGCGCGTACTTCGTGTTAGGAGGGGCCGTCTTCGTTCTGGGCATTCCGCTTACGGCGATGTTTGTCCGGGAACGCCCGCACGAAAGCTCCGCGCCGCAGCCGGTTCGCGCAGGCGCCACGGTAGGCGAGGCGCTGCGATCGGTTCCTTCCTGGGTACTGGCCGGGATGCTGTTTCTGAGATCCATCAGCGTGAACGGAGCCATCACCCACCTGTCTCCGCTGTTGACAGACCGCGGCGTAACTTCGGCAGGCGCGGCACTGGCGGCATCGGTGCTTGGCCTGTGCAGCTTCGCCGGGCGCTTGCTGACCGGCTTCTTCCTGGACCGCTTCTTCGGACCACGCGTATCGCTCCGCTTATTGGTTACAGCAGCCGCGGGCATTCTGCTGTTGGCTACGGCGGCATCGACCACACCCTGACTATTGGCCGCGGCGCTCATCGGACTGGGCCTGGGCGGCGAGGCGGACATCACCCCGTACCTGCTGACACGCTACTACGGTCGGCGTTCCTTTTCCACACTCTATGGATTCACCTGGGCGGCCTACGCATTCGCAGGAGCCATTGGCCCGGTGATCATGGGCAAGGCGTTCGATGCCAGCGGATCGTGCGCATCTTTATTGACCGTATTGGCCGCGGTGACCTTGATAGCCGCTGCGTCTATGTTGCTTCTTCCGCGATACCCTGTTAAATCGACGATAATCCAAGAATGACAGTCATCGACTCCAACTCTCTGCCGTGGGAAGAACGCTTCAACGAAAAACTGGGCCGAGCCCTTTACCGCAAGAACCTGATGGAAGATCCGGACACTGGCATGGAAGTGCGCCTGGTGCGTTACCCGGCCGGCGTGGTGAACCCGTTGCACACTCATCCTTGCGCGCATGGGATGTACGTGTTGGAAGGGACACTGGTGACGCACGAAGGCAGCTACGGCCCCGGCACATTTGTCTGGTTTCCGGAAGGTCCGGCGATGGAGCATGGCGCAAGCGCGGAACAGGACGTTACGGTTTTGTTCATCACCAACAAGCCTTTCGAGATTCACTACCAATAACAAGATGTTCAGCATATTCAGAATAGTGCGCGTTGGCATAAAGGTTACAGACTGGGTAATGCCCCGCGCCCGCGAATGGCGCCGGCTGCGCCACCTGAACAAAAACGAGGGCGAAGCTCATTTCCAGAAGGGCAACTACGCCGGAGCCGAGAAGTCTCTTGCGCTGGCTGCGGTTGAAGGCGAGAAGCGCAAGACGCCACTGAAGAAAAAACTGCCTGTTCTGTTCCATTTGGCGGAGGCTCGCCGGAAGCAAGGCAAACTTCCGGAAGCGCGGCAGACCATAGGGGCCATCATGGTGACGCTTCGCAATAACAAGAGTGAGGTCTCGCCGGAATATGCGCGCTGCCTGGACTTGCTGGCGAAGATGCATCAACAGTCGGGCAATCTACCCGACGCGCAGCGCTTGTACGCCCAGGCATTGCAGATCGAGCAGGCGCTTAAGAAAACGGACCCAAAGAACATCGCCATCCGATGCCAGCGCCTGGCGGTTGCTCATCAGGAAAGCGGCGATCTGGCAGGCGCGGAGAAGCTGTTCCGCGAGTCGATTGTGCTTCATGAAGGGGCCTACGGTCCCGAGCACAGCGAGACGGGCAGCCGGCTTGCGGAGCTTGGCGCGCTGCTGGGATCGCGGAGCCAACATGAGCAAGCGCTGCCATTGCTGCAACGCGCCCTGGCGATTCATGAGAAGTCACCCGGCGCGGATTCTCCAGAGGCGTCGCACGACCTGGAGCATCTGGCGGCGGCTTACAACGCATTGGGCCGGGTGGATGAAGCCTGCGAACGGTACGAGCGCGCGCTGCACCTGAAGGAGCGGCAGGTGGGCGTGAAGCGCCCGGAACTGGTAAGGATGCAGGTGAATCTGGCTAAGATCTACATCGGCTACAGCAGACTGGGTCCGGCGCAGGAACTGCTGCGGCATATCATCATGAACGGGCGCTCGGATGGCCCGGAATTCGACGAGGCGCTCGGGCTTCTTGCATCACTATACGATCGCGGCGGACGAACCAAGGAAGCCGCCGAAATTCGCGGACGGGTTACTCCACAACCGCCTCCGGCCGCTTCTACGGTAGAATAAGCGGTTCATGTCGAATTTGATGCACGGCAAGACCGCCCTGATTCTGGGCGTGGCAAATAAGTGGAGCCTCGCGTATGCGATTGGGCAGGCGTTCGCCCGGGAAGGCGCCAACCTGGTGATTACCTATCAGGGGGAACGCCAGAAGCTGACGGTGGAGGAACTGGCCGCCGAACTCTCGCCCACCGCGAGGGCGATGCAGTGCGATGTCACCAAACCGGACGAACTGGCCGCCCTGGTGGAAGCCCTTCAGCCCGGGCCGCTGCACGCCGTGGTCCACAGCATCGCGTTTGCAAACCGGGAAGACCTGAGCCGGCCGTTCTCGGAAACCTCGCGCGACGGATTCCTGCTGGCGCTGGAAGTCAGCGCGTACTCGCTGGTCGCGGTCTCAAAGGCCATGGCTCCGCTGATGACGGCCGGCGGTTCGGTTATGACTTTGACGTATTTGGGCGCAGTGCGGGTAATTCCGAACTATAATGTTATGGGCGTGGCCAAAGCGGCGCTGGAGGCGTCGGTTCGGTATCTTGCCAGCGAATTGGGGCCCGCGAAGATTCGTGTAAACGCGATATCGGCGGGACCCGTCAAAACAGCGTCGGCACGCGGGATCAAAGACTTCTCAAAAGTGCTGGACGGTGTCGCGGCGCATACGCCGTTACGGCGTAATACCGACCCGGCGGAGGTAGCGGACACCGCGGTGTTTCTGGCTAGCGATCTGGGCCGGGGCGTCACCGGCAACGTCGTGTACGTGGATGCCGGGTTCCAAATCATGGGGTTGTAAGTAAGTTTCTGTCACGGATATTCTTATGATCAAAGTGGAAGGTCTCACGAAGAGATACGCCCGCACAACGGCGGTCGACAACATATCGTTCGAAGTAGAGAAAGGCCAGATCGTCGGCTTCCTCGGGCCCAATGGAGCTGGGAAAACCACCACCATGCGGTGCCTCACGTGCTTCATGCCGCCCAGTTCGGGCTCGGCGACGGTTGCCGGATTCGATGTACTGGAGCATCCGATGGAAGTGAAGAGGCGGATCGGTTATCTGCCCGAAACGCCGCCTCTTTATCCGGACATGGAAGTGGTTGAATACCTCACTTTCGTGGGTAAGCTGAAGGGCCTTTCGGGAAATGATCTCACCCGGCGTGTGGCGGAAGTGAGCGAGCGGTGCGCTGTGGCGGACGTCACCAAGAAGCTGATCGGGAAGCTCTCGAAAGGATACCGGCAGCGGGTAGGGCTGGCGCAGGCCATCATCCACAACCCGGATGTCCTGATCCTGGATGAGCCCACTTCCGGACTTGATCCGAAACAGATCATTGAGACCCGCGATTTGATCCGCAGTCTGGCCGGGGACCACACCATCATTCTCAGCACGCACATCCTGCCCGAGGTGGAGCAAATCTGCGAGCGGGTGATCATCATCGCCAAGGGCAAGCTGGTGGCTACCGACACCGTTCACAATCTGACGAACCGGCTGCGCGGCGTAGAGGCAGTGGCCGTTGAAGTGGAACCGCGCAACGGGGCGCTGGATGCCGCCGCTGTACAGAGCCGGCTGGAGCAAGTTTCCGGAGTGAGCCGCGTAATCCTTAAAGATTCGAGGGACGGCCGGCATCTGTTCGAGGCTGAAAGCCTGCAAGGTAAGACGATCCGCGGCGACCTTGCCCGCAGCGTTGTGGAAAGCGGATGGAATCTGTATGAACTCCGTCCCGTGGCCTTGAGCCTGGAAGAGGTTTTCCTCACGCTCACCAGTACCGATACCGCAGAACCTTCAGGAGCCGTTGCCGAATGAGAAATACCTGGACCATTTTCCAGAAGGAAATCACGAGCTACTTCAATTCCCCTATCGCCTACGGGCTGATGGCGTTTTTCGCGCTGATTTCCGGCTACTTCTTCTACGTCTATGTCGCCATCTTTGTGCAGCGCGGCATGGAATCGCAGATGATGGGCCGGCCCCAACCCATGGATGTGAATGAGTGGGTGGTGCGGCCGGTGCTGATGAACATCAGCGTGATCGGGCTGTTCCTGATCCCGATGATCACGATGCGGCTGTTCGCGGAAGAGAAACGGTCGGGCACAATCGAGCTTCTGGTTACGTCACCTGTTTACGACCTGGAAATTATCCTCGGTAAGTGGTTCGCGGCTCTAGTGCTCTATGCGGCCATCCTGGGTCTTTCGGCGCTGAATCTGGCGCTGCTGTTTATGTACGGCTCGCCCGACTGGCGTCCGATGCTGGTGGGTTATCTCGGCTTGCTGCTGCAGGGCGGTTGCCTGCTGGCCATCGGAACGTTCATCTCCACTACATCGAAGAATCAGATTATCGCCGGCACGGGGACATTCGCCATCTCGCTGCTGTTGTGGGTGCTCGATTGGGTTAGTTCGTACGGCACGGAAGCGTGGGCGAAGGTGGTTGGTTATCTCTCGGTGGTGGCGCACTTCGAGCCGTTCTCTAAAGGTGTAATCGACAGTAAAGACGTTATATTTTTCGTATCGATGATTTTCCTGGGGCTCTTCTTGACGGCGCGCTCGCTGGAATCGCTGCGGTGGAGGTCGTAGATGAATTCGGAATGGCTTAAGACTCGACGGACGAAGTTTACGGCTTACGTCACCATCTATATTCTGATCGTGATCGCCGCGCTGGGCCTGGTGAACTGGCTGGCGCAGCGGCATAACAAATCGGTCGACACTACGGCGAACAAGCGGTTCAGCCTGTCGGATCAGACCAAGAAAGTGGTAGGTGGATTGAAGCAGGATGTGAAGATCTCGTATTTCGACAAGACCTCCGGTTTCGGCGCGGCGAAAGATCTGCTGGACCGCTACGAGACCCTCTCTACGAAGTTGACCGTCGACTACATCGACCCGGACAAGAAGCCGCAAGTGGCCAAGCAGATGGGCGTGAAGTCTTATGGCAGTATTTTGGTGGATAGCGGGCCGAAGCATCAGGAAGCCAAGGCAATCACCGAAGAGGAGATCACCGGCGCCATCATCCGGACGCTGAAGGGCGGCGACCGTAGCGTGTGCGTGGTGTCCGGCAGCGGCGAACATAAGCTGGACGATTCGGCCCGCAGCGGCTATTCAGGGTTGAAGGAGTTGATGGAGAAGAACAACTACAAGACCCGTGAAATCTCGCTGCTGGACAAGCCCGAGGTACCCAAGGATTGCACTATCACACTGGTGGCGGGTCCGCGCTTCGATTACGTGCAGCCGATTGTGGATGCGTTGAAGAAGTATCAGGAAGCGGGCGGGCGGTTGCTGCTGTTCCTGGATCCTCCGGTGAAACTTGGCAAGGAAGACGTGACCGAAAATGCGGCGCTGGCGAAGGTGATTGAAGGCTGGGGCGTCGGCTTGAACAAGGATCTGGTGCTGGACACATCCGGCATTGGACAGGTGTTCGGATTCAGCGAAGTGGTGCCGCTGGTTACCAGTTACGAGAACCACCCCATCGTTCGGGAGATGAAGGGGACGGCAACGGCGTTCCCACTGGCGCGTTCCCTCGAAATCAAGGGCGGGGCGGAGAAACTGTTCTCCACCTCCGGCAACAGCTTCGCCACCAGCAAGCTGACGGGCGGAGAGATTCGCATCGATCCGTCGAAGGACAAACACGGTCCATTTCTATTGGGCGCGGCAGGCACTGTTAAGGCCGGCGAAACCCAGGCGCGCTTCGTGGTAGTGGGCTCGTCGAGTTGGGCATCGAACAACATCCTTGCCTTTAACGGCAACAAAGACCTGTTCCTGAACATGCTGAACTGGCTGTCCGCCGATGAGGATTTGATTTCGATCCGTCCGAAGGATCCGGAAGACAGACGCATCAGTATGAACAAGCGCCAGATGCAGATGGTCTTCTATTCCAGCGTTATCCTGCTGCCGCTGTTTGCGATTCTGGCAGGGTTTAGCGTCTGGTGGAAGCGGAGATAAGAAGAATGGTAAGCCGCGGTCTGCTTGTTGCTTTAGTTGCGCTGGCGCTGTTGGTCGGCGGTGTTTATTGGTCTGAGAAAGCGAAGGTGGCGGAAGAGGCGAAGCCCCCGAAAGACGCGCCTCCGAAGCTGCTGGCGGTTGCGGAAGATCAGGTTCAGAAGATCGAGATTCGCAAGCAGGGCTACGCGCCGACGGTGCTGGAGCGCGATAAAGCGCAGCATTTTCAGATCACGGCGCCAAAGCCTTTGAAGGCGGATCTACAGGACTCGGCGGCTTACTTGTCGGCGCTAACCGCCCTGGTTTGGGACCGGCTGATTGAGGACAAGGCGGCCGATCTTGCCAGTTACGGTTTGGCCACTCCGCCGCTGGAAGTTACGTTGACGATGAAGGACGGCAAGACGCGCAAACTGCTGTTAGGGGATGCGACGCCAACCGGCGGGGGCGTCTTTGCGAAGCTGGGCGGGGATGCGCGCGTGTTCACGGTGGCTGACAGCACGAAGACGAGCCTGGATAAGGCATCGAAGGATTTGCGCGAGAAGCGGCTGTTGACCTTCGATTCGGAAAAGCTGAGCCGTGTGGAGATCCTTGCCAAGGGGCAGGCGGTGGAGTTAGGGAAGAACGCGCGGAACGAATGGCAGATCGTAAAGCCGAGGCCATTCCGGGCCGATGGGTTTCAGGTGGAAGAGATCATCCGCCGGTTGAAGGAAGCCAAGATGGACGCCTCCGTTACCGACGAAGAGGCCAAGAAAGTGGTTGCTTCCTACGCCGCGGCGCAGCGTTCGGCGGTGGTGAAGGTTACGGACGCCACAGGCACGCAGCAGATTGAAGTTCACAAGAACCCGAACGACAAGAGCTTTTACGCCAAGAGCAGTGTGACCGAGGGCGTATATAAGATCGCGGCCGATACAGGGGACGGGCTCGAAAAAGGGTTGGATGATCTGCGCAATCGAAAGCTGTTCGACTTCGGGTTCAATGAGCCAAGTAAAGTTGAGGTTCACGACGGGGACAAGAGCTTCCTGTACACGAAGTCGGGCGATAAGTGGATGTCTGGCGGGAAGCAGATGGATCCGGCCAGTTTCCAGATGCTGGTGGATAAGCTGCGCGACATGACGGCCCTGAAATTCGTGGAAAGGGCATTCGTTGCGCCAACCATCGAAGCTACGGTGACGTCCGGCGATGGCAAGCGGGTGGAGAAGGTGCGGATTGCCAAGTCCGGAAACAGTTTTCTGGCCAAGCGTGAAACTGAGTCGAACATTTACGAACTTGACGGGAAAGTGGTGGATGAGATCCAGAAAGCGGCAGCCGATGTGAAGCCCGCGCCGCCGGCGGCGAAGGCAGAAGCGAAGAAGTAACGGCGTCCTGCGAATGAACGCGCTGCACACCGATCTGTATCAGTTGACTATGGCTTCCGGCTTTTTTGAAGCCGGGAAAGCTACGGAGCGGGCGACCTTCGAACTGTTCGTCCGGCGGCTTCCGCAACACCGCGATTTTCTGATCTGCGCCGGACTGGCGCAGGCGGTCGAGTATCTGCTGAACCTGCGGTTTACCGGCGGGCAGATCGATTATATCCGCGGGCTGCCGCAGTTTGAAACGGTGAAGCCGGCGTTCTTCGAGTTCCTGCGCGCCTATCGGTTTACAGGCGATGTTTTCGGCATGCCGGAAGGAACGCCGTTCTTCGCGGGTGAGCCGGTTCTGACGGTACGCGCGCCATTAATTGAGGCGCAGATTCCGGAAACGTACCTGCTGGCGATGATCTCGTTCCAATCGATGATTGCCACCAAGGCGGCGCGAGTGGCAAAGGCGGCCGCCGGCCGCGCTGTGGTGGAGTTCGGAACACGCCGCGCCCATTCGCCAGAGGCTGGTGTGCTGGCGGGGCGGGCTTCGTATCTGGGAGGCTGCGCCGGCACCAGCAATGTGGAGACGGGATTCCGTTACGGCGTTCCCGTGTTTGGAACGGCGGCGCATTCGTGGGTGCTGGCGTTCGGGAACGAGAAGACTTCGTTCGAGGTCTTGCAGAAGCTTTTGGGAAGCCGGACCGCTTACTTGATCGACACGTACGACACGCTGGAGGGCGCGCGCACTGCCGCTTCGCTGGGGCGTCCGTTGTGGGGCGTGCGGCTGGATAGCGGCGACATGGTGCAACTGTCGCGGGAAGTGCGGCAAATTCTGGACGATGCCGGGCTGACCGAGGCTAAGATCATGGCCAGCGGCGATCTGAACGAGGAAAAGGTCCGGGCAATCGTGGGGGCTGGCGCGCCGATTGATGCGTTCGGGGTGGGTACGGAATTGGCTACATCGGCGGATGCTCCGAACCTTTCCGCTGTTTACAAGATGGTGGAGATTGAGGTTGCCGGCATCAAGCGGTTTACGGCCAAGCAGAGCGCGGATAAACACACGCTGCCCGGCGCGAAGCAGGTGTTCCGTTACGCCGATCACGATCAGGTGGCTTGCAGTTGGGAGTGCCCGTCATGTCCGCCAGGGGCTAAG
>JANXXV010000033.1 GCA_025350445.1 Bryobacteraceae bacterium
GCCAAGACCAGATTTTGCGGTGTGTCAAAGCCCGCCAGCCGTTTTTCGATGCGCCGGTTATTCGTATCCAGCGGTCGCGAACCCGCGGCATCGTCACCCAGGCCGGTGTAGCCTCCACCGCTCACCAGACTCTTGGAAAGCGTATACGCCGCCAGGAAATTGACGCCTGACGAGTGGCGCTTTTGCAAGCGCATCTGCATCGAGTTGTACGTGCTCCAGCCAATGGGTTCGTACAGATTGCGAATGTCGGAGTACTGCGGATACGGCCTCAATGCCTGCGAGACCGACCCCGTGAATCCCGGGTACGGAAGTCCGGCGCCGGCCGCCCGTGCCGCCGCCGAGTTGATGTCCGCGTTGAGTGTGTTCCCAAGACCGAGGTACTTGAAGTCGACCTGATTCAAGTTCTCCAATCCTGAAGGCAGCGCCGTACCTTTCTGGCCGACGTAGCCGATATCGAGCAGAAATTGATAAGGTAATTCGCGTTGCAGGTTGAGCGTCCAACTGCTCATGTATCCCGGTTTTCCAGCTCCCGGATTCATGAATTCGATCACGCCGCCGTTCACCAGCGAAGGATCCGTAGTTGGAAGAGTGCCGGCGAACACGGGAAGTCCGTTGTCGAGGATCAGCGCCGGAACGCGGCCTGACGTTACTTGTGGGAAGTTCTGGGTGTAGGAGAAACCGCTGGAGAACAGACCGGATTGACGCCCCACGCTGGACGCATTGGTGGGTGAATAAAAGATTCCGAATCCTGTCCGGATTACTGTTTTCTCATTCACCATGTAGGCGATCCCCACTCTTGGAGAGAAGGCACGCATGTAGGTCGGTGTCAAAAGCTCGCCGGGTTTGATGAAGTCGAGCGCTCCGAGTCTGCCGCCAGCGCCGGGGTTGGCGAGGCTCAGGTTCAGCCGCGATTGCCGGCTATCGGCTTCGCGGACAACGGTGGGTATTTCGTGCCGCAGCCCCAAAGTGACCGTCAGCTTGCGATTCACCTTGAACACGTCTTCCACGTACCACGCGTAGTAGTCGTTCCGCATGCGCCGCAGTGGAGCGGGAATCAGCCTTTGCGCGGAAAACACCTGGCCCAGCAGCATGCTCGCCCATCCATTCCCCTGCTGGGAGGAATTCGCGGAACCCAGATCGGCCGTCGAAAGAGGATTGAATGCGTATGCGCCACTTAACCCGCCGTTCACGGTCCCGGCGAAGTTATCGTACTGGAAGAACCTGAAATCCACACCGAGCTTTAGCTGATGCCGGCCCTTGACCCAAATCAGATTGTCGATAAAGCTGAAGTTTCGGTTTTGCGAAGGATCGTTCGGCTGCTGATCCGAATTTCCCAAAGCCAGTGCGCCGTAGTTATTGGTGACGTTGAAGACGGGAAAGCCAGGGGAGTCGGCAGCCACACCGGGCAGCTTATAGATCTGGTTCCCTTGCCTGGTATCCCGCTGGCGGATTGGATTGCTGGCGGTGTAGCCGAAGCCGAAGTGGTGCAAGAGATTCGGCTGGATCGAATAGTCGTAGCTGCCGCGAAGCCCCACTCCGTTCACCGGGTTGAAGCCCCAGAATCCGATTGGTGTCGACGGTCCTAACGGCGAATAACTCGGCGTGTACGTGGAGGCCTTCCAGAACGCAACACTGACGCGCTGGTTGGAAGTAAAGATCTGATCTCCCTTGAGCGACCACGAGTAATCTTTGATCGGGTTCGCGGTTCGATTCAGAAAGTTATTAAAATAGCCCGGAAAATCCGGTTTGGGAATCAGCGGGATCACGTTGTTGGCAACACTCGAGAAGCGGTTCGCGGGAATCACGTTGCCGGGAAACGGAGTTCGAGCGCCGTCAGCCGTGGTTGTGGCCGGGTCGAAGATGGGGATCACTGCGCCGCCTGCGTCACGGTAGCCGGAGAAATCACCCCGCAGAAACGCGTCCGTCGGCAGGCTGACGAAGGTTCCATTCGGAGCCGGCTGATTGCGCAGCCCCGTGTAGTTGAAATTGAAGAATGTTCTGTCCTTGCCGTTGTAGAATTTTGGAATCAACACCGGCCCGCCGAACGAACCGCCGTACTCATTGAATCGCACGCGCGGGCGGGCGGCGGCGAAAAAGGGACGGGAATCCAGCTTGTCGTTGCGGAAGAACTCGAACAGCCCGCCGTGAAATTGGTTGCTGCCCGAGCGCAGCGTGAAGTTAATAACGCCGAAGCCTCGGCCATACTCGGCGGGAAACAGCGAGTTTTGGACCTTAAACTCTTCCACCGATTCATAAGGCGGCGAAGTTTGGGCAAGAAACCCCGGCGTTACGGCCAGTTGGGCGGAGACTCCGTCATATAAGAGGTCCTGGCTGAAATCGGGACTTCCGTTGATATTCTTCGACCACGGAATACCGCTTACCCCCGGGGTCAGGAAGATGAAGTTCTCCGGTTGACGACGGCCGCTGGCGGCGGTTGTGGCACCGGAGCCACCTACTTGAATGGGAAGGTCGAGAATGACTCGCCGATCCAGAACCGTGCTGACTTCCGGCGAGGTAGTCTGTAGAGTCACGCCCGTGGTGGAGACGGTGACCGATTCGTTCACCGCACCAACCGCCAGTTGGATGTCGAGGGTAGTCACGGTGGCGGTTTGCACGGAGACATTCTCTTGCACGTACTTCTTGAAGCCCTGCTTTTCAGCATCCAATCTGTACAGACCGGGAGGCAGTCCACGGAAATTGTAGGTCCCGGCGCTGTCCGCTACAACCGTGTAAGAGGAATTGGTTTGGATGCTGGTCAACGTCATCTTTACTTCAGAGACGGCGGAATTGGATGTGTCCGCCACGGTTCCGGTGACTCCGCCCAAGTTGCCCTGAGCGAAAGCAGTCACGGCCATGAATAGCGGCAGGATCACCGGGATGAATCGGGTGAAACCTTGGGAGGGAGTAGTCTTTGACATATTAGCGGCAGAATCATATCACACCGAACGGAAGAAAGCGCTGGGACGAATTGAGTCACGTAAAATGTTACACGAATTGGGTTGTGTGAAATGTGACCAAGACGTTATCGGTGAGGCCCCGCCCCTGAATGCAGGCGAGATGCCGATCCAAACGGTCCGCCTGAGCGGTCTGTTCACAAAGCCGGATTGGCCCGTGGCCGACGGTTGGGAAGGTGCCGCCGTCGTTACCTCGACCGATCACGCGCGTGCCGGATTGCGTCCTTTCAGAACATCAGCTTTAGCCCGAACTGCATCAGCCGCATTGGCTGACGCAAACTCCGTATCTCGCCAACTCTCGGCGCATCCGGAACGAGCGAATCCGAGCCTACATAACCGAGGCCGTTCGGGGTTCCAAATTGGGGAGTATTCAATGCATTAAATGCCTCCGCCCGAAATTGAATCCTGCCTCGTTCCCCCAACCGCGGAATGGCCCAGTTCTTACTGAAGGAGGCATCAACGGTATGCATACCCGGGGTGGTAAGCGGATCGTTAGCTGAGTTGCCGTAGTGACAAAGTTCCGGGTGGGTGGCGATGTTGCAATCTGTACGGCGGAACGCCATAGGGTCGAACCAGATCTGCCGTGTTGCTGCATCGCCTAGTCTTCCGTCAGCAACCCGGTCGGGATACGTGGTGGACCCGGTATTCAGGTTTCCGCCGAGTACGCTGAACGGAAACCCGGTGCGCACAGTAATGATGCTGCTGGCCTGCCATCCGCCTAATATACCCCCCACGAAACCCTTGCGGTTGCGGAATATCGGAAGCTCATAAACAAAATTGATCGTTGCGTTGTGAGTCACATCGAAACCGTAGCGGCCGCGGTTTGCCCGGCGGTTGCGTGCATCCTGATACTGGGAATTGACGTCCGCGGTGGGATCGTTGCGGCCGTAACCTTCGCCCAATGCCTTGCCATAAGTGTAGGCGAAACCAGCTGCAAGCCCGGCGGAGTATCGCTTTTCCGCGTGAACCTGCAAGGCTTCATAACTGGCGTTGGCGTAACTGTCTAAATAACGGATCGCACCAAGCAGGCGGGGAGTGTTTCCTTCTCCTCGGCTGATGTAGGCCTGATAGGGGCGGCGGCTGTTAATATCCGTATTCGTGGAAGGGTCGGGGGAGTTGAAGTTAGACCAGGTGTTGTCCACGTGGCTGGTTTTGCTGCCCACATAACCAACGCTGAGAATGATGTTCAATGGCAGCGACCGCTGGATATCGAAGCTCCATTGCACTGCCGAACTCGACTTGTTATCCGGCGTGAACAGGCTAACGTTGGTGCGCGCCGCAGTGGTGCCTTGGCCGGGAAATGGATTGTCTAAAGTAAGAATCTGAGATCCCGGCACGAACTTACGCGTGTTTATGTTATAAGTTTGTCCGGCATAGGGATAGGGGATCGTCAGCGCCGCCTGATCCACCATGTTCCAGCCGAAAGTTCCGGAGGAGGGGGGTTGTAAGGCGAGGATACTCATGTTATTCGTTTGTTGGGCGTTCGCATACCATCCTCCGCCGATACGGATTACCCATTTGTCGGTGGCGCGGTAGGCGATTCCGACCCGGGGCATGTAGAATCGGTTCTCTGTTCTGTAGAAGTCAAAATCCTTGCCTGGTTCAGGCACCATCGTGGGGAGATTCCTGCCATCCGGCGCCGCGGTAAGAATATCCAGACGCAAGGTACGCCACTTCTGGTTTAGGTCATGTGGTACCTGGAAGAAGTCCCAACGCAGCCCCATATTGATGGTCAGTCTGCGTGTGGCCCGCCACTCATCCTGGAAGTAGGCCCCCCAACGATTTTGGCGCGGCGCGGTCCACGTGAGCCCTTCCGCTGACGAGGATGACGCAGGAAAACCTAGCAAGAAACCCGAGAGCGGGTTGCCACTAGGACAACAACTCAGGTTGCCCAACGGCACATTCGCCGCGGCACGATCAATTCCATAGCGCAGGTATTCTAACCCAGTTTTGAAGCTGTGATTCCCTTTGGTGAAGGAAAAGTTCTCAGAGAACTGGTACATACCATTCAGGTCCACGCGGGCGCCTATGTCCCCTGGTATATTGGCCAATCCCAGCGGTGGAATGCCGGTTTCTAGCGACGTAAACTTGCGGTTGCCTGCCACGGATACACGGAACTGGCCGACGCCCAAGGAATCAGGATCGAAGTCGCTGTTGGTTCTGTTGTTAACCTGATCGGAATTTACTTTATTGAATCCGGCGCGAAATTCGTTCAGCACGGTCGGGCTGAAGATGTGCAAGTGCTGGAACGCAATATTGTAGTCGTGAATGTGCTGAGTGCTGGGAAAGTTCGGGTTGATGTTATTGATGATGTAGGAGCCTATCTGCGACGCGAAGCGCCCGAAAATCCGGTCACGCGAGCTGAAGTTGTGATCGATACGAGCGAAATGTTGGTTTTGATTCAGTATGCTTGGAACGCTCGCTATGGTGTTAACATCCAGAATGTCCGCCGGCGTGAATTGGGGCAGCGGAAGATACTTGCTAACGAACGCCTTGGCGTTGGGGTTGATGCGGCTGGCCGGGATGATGTTCGTGATCCTTCCGGCGCTGTCGGTGAAGGGCTGCCCGGAAACTGGATCGTAGATTATGATAGGGGCACGAATAGGCTTTCCGTCCCGGATCAGCGGGGACAAAAGCGCTGAAAAGTCGCCGTTGCGGAACTCCTGCGGGTAAAAGTTAGCCTGTACCACGCTTTCCTGGGTTTGCTTTGTACCTTCGTAGTTATAGCTCCAGAATGTTTTGTTCCTGCCCTTGTATTTAGGCAGGATCACGGGACCGGCTATCCACGCACCATACTGATTTCTTCGCAGCCTGTTTTTTTGCTGCAGTGGAGTGCCCTGCGGCACCTGAAAGTTCAGGAAATAATCTTTCGCATCGGCGCCGTCGTTTCGCAGGAATTCAAAAACACTGCCGTGCAGATCGTTGGTTCCGGACTTCAGCGCTATCTGGACAATGGCACCATTATTCATGCCATACTCGGCGGAATAGGATCCGGTCTGAATTTTTACCTCCTCGATAGCGTCGATGGATGGATTCAAGTACACCGTATTGACGAGGGGGTCGCTGGCAATCACGCCGTCCAGAGTGACTCGTTGATTGACATCGCGCTGGCCGTTGGCACTAACCTGCGTAGCGCCGGGGAAAAAGCTACTTCCGGTGGAAAGCGGACTCATCCCCATTCGGGTGCCGAACTGCACGCCGGGAGTCAGTATCAGCAGGCTGGCGAAGTTCCGGTTCGCAGTGGGCAGTTCAGTCACCCTGAGTTGTCCGATGGTGGCGCCCAGTGCGGCATCATCGGTTCTTAACTCGACACCTTGAGCCACCACTTCTACCTTCTCGGAAGAGGCTCCGATCTGGAGTTCGAAATTCACACGCGCCTTCTGTTGAAGCTCGACGTTAATGCCGGTCTTCATCTGAGTCTTAAATCCTTGAATTTCGACAGTTGCATTGTAGTTGCCAATCTCGATGAGCGGGAACGAATAATTCCCCGAACTATCAGTCTTGGCTTGCCGTTTCTCGCCGGTTTCTATGCGAAGGAGTATGATCGCCGCGTTGGGCACAACCGCTCCGCTTGAGTCGCTAACCGTTCCCAAAACTTCCGTGGAAGTAGTCTGTGCCGACAGGACATTTGCTAACAGAAGTCCAAGAGCTGCCGGGACCAAAACCGCTTGCTTAAACATATGCCTCCCTATGCGTGCCGGGTCACATTCATGCAATGCCGCGCAATTTTCGCGCCTGTTATGGAACGTAATTCTAACACGTATCTTCAAAGATCGCTGGGGGGGATGGAGTCACTTGCAATGCGGCCAAGAGGGTGCCGGCGGCTGATCGAATCGGGACAGATCTGAGTGGCGCGCAAACGGCTGGAAAACGCAATTCGCTTCATTAGAATGTGGCGGACCTTCAAGGAAAGATGGAAGCGTTGTAGGCACCGTTGTTCGGTTAGAGAGAACCACAGGAGAAGCCTAAGCCATCGGCGGCGAAGCGTCACTCACCCCGGCATTCAGGTTGGCGGACGAGCCGATGGAATCTGGATGCGCAAAATGAGGACATGCGATCACGCCGGAGTCAGTCCGGCGCATCGGCATTGGACCTCCGTTCAGGCGCGGCCTCGACCGTGATTCCGTAACTAACACCGGAGCAACAACACTCGCCGTCCCGGTCACATTCTTAACTGGCTCAACCGATCTCATTTCGGTCATATCGTTAAATGACTTGGGAGGGGGAGGTTGGGTCGATGTGAGTTGTCCGGTTCAGAGAGCGGGCCGGAATATTTAGCGGCTGATTTCCGCCTGGACTGGAAGCGCGGTGTAAACCTTCCGAAGCGAGTGAGGTTACCCGCCGGCAAGTGCCTGAACAACGCGATCGAACCAGACCATCGGCGGCTTAAGCAACGACTGCACCCTATGCTCGCACGGAAGAACTTACGCATTGCAGCGATCGTCATCGACACTTTCAAAGTGGCAGTCGAAGCTCGGCAAGTTCGCCTGGAACACGGCGCCAAGCCCAAGACACCTTGGCTGCGAATTTCGCTGGACTTTAAATCTTACATCAAAGCGGCCGCCAGAGCCGGCTAGGCGCAGCCGTGTTCTCAAACTCCCCGAA
>JANXXV010000070.1 GCA_025350445.1 Bryobacteraceae bacterium
GAATTGTCGATGGCGAACAGCCGCAGCTTCTCCCCCTCGGCCTTGGGGTCCACAGTGCGGGTGACGAAAGGATTCGCAAACAGGAGTGCCAGCAGCAACACCATCGCGATGCGCATGGCGAAAAGCAGAAGGTATTTCAACCGGCGGTGTTTGATGGAACTTTGTGTGCGTTGCTCGAAAAACATCAGCGAGCTGAAGGGCAGCGGGATGCTCTTGTGCTGCTTCAGCAAATGGATGTAAACGGGAAGACCCAGCGCGGCCAGTCCAGCCAGAAACCACGGAGACAGAAAGCCCATCAGCGGCGTCTCCGGCGGATGGTTAGAAATTCACGCAAGGCTTCGTCCAAAGGCTTACTGGTATCGAGCAGGAAGTAGTCTATGCCGTTGCGGCGCGCCTCCGTTCGCAGGCCTTCAATATGCGCGTCGATCTTCTGTCGATACTCGGTGCGCACGTAATCGGGCGTTACCTCCATGGCATCGTTGGTTTCCATGTCGAGCACCAGCATGGGCTCCTTCATCGTTGGGCGAATTTCCTGCGGATCGAGCACGTGAAACAGGATGAGTTCGTTGCCGTGCGAGCGCAGCGGATCCACTGCCTTGATGACCGCCTGCGGCGATTCGTAAAAGTCGGAGATCAGTGCGATGATGCCGCGCCGGTGAAGGAATTGCTGGCAGTGAAGCAGCGGCTTTTCCAGATTGGTGCGGTTGCCGGGCTCCGCCTTCCCGATAGCGTGAAGCAGGCGTGCGAACTGGCCTTGCCGGGTGGAGGGCGGTACATAGTTCTTTACGTCGTCGTCGAAGACGATCAGACCGGCGGCGTCGCGCTGTTGGTTCGAGAGATAACAGATAGAAGCCACCAGGTAGCGGGCGTAGTCGAGTTTGTTTACCGGCTGCGAACCGAAGGCCATGGAGGCGCTGACGTCCAGCAGCATGGTGAGCTGCGAGTTTGTCTCGCCGCGGTATCGCTTCAGATAGGCGCGCTCGGTGCGGGCGTAGACATTCCAGTCGACGTGCCGCAGATCGTCACCTTCCACGTAGGCCCGGTATTCGGCGAATTCCTGACTGAATCCGAAATCGGGCGAGCGGTGGAGGCCGGACACGAACCCGTCGACCACAGTCTTGGCCACCAGCTCGAGCCCGGAGATACCCGCGAGAACCGACGGATTGAGGTACCGCTGGAGCATGAATTATTTGTCCCTGGGTATAGGCTTCGAGTCCAGGACTCTCTTCAGGATGTCGTCCGGGGTGAGTTTGTCCGACTCGGCGTGGAAATTGAGCAGAATGCGATGCCGCAAAATCGGCGTCACCAGGGCGGTTACGTCTTCGTAGGTCACATGGTAGCGCTTGTGCATCAGCGCGCGGCACTTGGCGGCCAGAACGATGAATTGCATGCCGCGGACGCTGGCGCCGAAGTTGACATACTTCTTCACGAAATCCGGCGCACTCGAATCTGTTGGGCGTGTGGCGCGCACGATGTCCACCGCGTATCGGGCTACGGCGTCCGCAATGGGCACCATTCGAACCAGTTGCTGGAAGTCCAGAATTTCCTCGGCGGTGGTGACGGTAACCGGATGGGTAACCTCAGTGGTTGTTGTGCGGTTGACGACTTTGAGCTCATCGTCGGCCGAGAGGTAGTCCAATATGACGTTGAACAGGAAACGGTCGAGCTGCGCTTCCGGCAGCGGATAGGTGCCTTCGAGCTCGATGGGGTTCTGGGTGGCCAGAACGAAGAATGGCGCCGGCAGTTTATAGTTGTTCCCGCGCACCGTGCAGGCATGTTCCTGCATCGCCTCCAGCAGCGCGGATTGCGTCTTCGGCGGCGTGCGGTTGATTTCGTCGGCCAGCAGGATATTGCCGAAAATGGGACCGGGTACAAACGTCCATTTGCGCCGCCCGGTGGTGTTATCTTCCTCGATAATATCGGTGCCGGTAATGTCGGAGGGCATCAGATCCGGAGTGAACTGAATGCGCTTGAAGTCCAGGCCGAGGGTTTCGGACATGGTCCGGACAAGCAGCGTTTTGGCGGTGCCGGGAAGTCCGGTGATAAGGCAATGGCCGCCGACGAACAGTGCGATCAGAACCTGTTCCAGAACTTCTTCCTGGCCGACGATGACACGGCGGACCTGCGTCAAAATCTCGCTTTCCACCTGCTGGAAACGCGCAATACGCTGCTTCAGTTCAGAGGAGTCTAAAGTGGTGATGGAAGGGTTTGTCATTTAGTATTGCCGCTCATTTCGAGTAAAAGATGTTGCGCCGGTTTGTAGCCGGGTGCTGCCTCAAGAGCGAGCAGCAATTGTTCCTTTGCATCCTCAGTTCTATTGTCGCTCTTCAGGGCGCGCGCCAGATTGAAATGGGAGGCGGCCTGATCGAGCGGTTTTGATGCTATTACAGCGGCAAACTCGGCCACGGCGCCCCTTGTGTTGCCTTGCTCCAGCCAGAGGCTGCCCAGCCTGCGGTGTAGTTCTTCGTCGAACGGATAAATGTAGTTTAGCCTTTCGAGTGAGGCTGCGGCTTCCTTCTTCTTGCCTGCCTCCTCCTGCAAGGTGGCCAGCTTCTTAATCAACGTGGAACTCCGACCGCCTACTGACGAATATTTTTCCAATTGCGCCATGGCATTCGGTTTGTCACCCTTGGCCAGGTAGGCGTCGTACAGCAGTTCGTACACACTGCCCGTTTCGACGTAATCGGGATAGACATCCCGGATCAGAAGTCCGGCACGGATCACCACGTCCGGCGTGCCGGCTTTCGCCGATTCAGTTAGCAGGCGGATCTTCTTCTTCCAATCTTCGAAGCCGTCGACAGTGGTCTTCGTTTGCGCCTCCAACCAGGCGATGAACTTCTTGTCGAACTCCTCCGGCTTCATGCCGAGTTCCTTTTCGACAACCTCCGCGGTGGAAATGTTTTGCGCAAAGTCGTGCATCATATCCAGCAGTTTGTCGTAGCTCCAGGTCTTGGCGATGTAGTCGCAAATACGGCCCGCCTGAAAGTAGGAGACTACAACTTGCGTTGGATAAGTGGGACGGATAAACCCGCGGTCGAGCGTGGCGATGGGAAGCAGTTTCTTCTCATGGATAGCGCGGATGGCTTCGGGGTCCAGACGGTCGCCCCAATCGGGCGCGGCCGCTGTTTCCTCATGCACTGCGAGGCCTTCGGTGAACCAGCGCGGCACTCGATGATTGGTAGCCGAGAGTACATACACATGGCTCAACTCATGCCACAGCGTGCTGGCCCAGTGGAATGTTCCCGGTTTGCGGCCGGAGGGGCTATCCATCGCCACTACGTTGCCGAAGGTGACACCCAGAGCGCCCAGACCCGGCATGCCCATGGTGCGGACGGCGAAATCTTCATGATCCGGATAGACTTCTACCTGCACCGGTCCTGAGAGCTTCATCTTGTACTTCTTTTCGTATGTCGCGATGGCTCGCTTGAGTTCCGCTTCGATGTAAGGATGGATGAGGTCGGCTTCTTTCTTATGAACCTTGACGATCGTGTTTTCGGTCTTGAAGGTTAGGAAGTTCTTGTAGCTATCCATCAACGTGAGCGAGTTGGTCACCAGGGCGTTGCGGTAGCCTTCTTCGAAACACTTCACCAGTTGTTCACGCCCTTCTTTTTCTTCGCCCAAACGCATCAGGTTCACGCCGAGTTGCGCGCGCGATGCCGAGTCGTCCGGGGAAAGGGAGAGAGCTTTACGGTAGTACTCTATGCCTTCCACGTAGCGGCGGTTCAGAACGAAAAACTTCCCGGCAATAGCGTAGCCTTCGCCATACACTGGATTGACCTTGAGAATAGCGTCGAACCACGGCGTTGATTTCTTGTCGCGGAGCAGGTCGATGGTTCCCAGAATCGCCATGGCGTCAAGGGACTCCGGCGACATTTTGAGCGCCTTTTCGGCTTCGGCAATGGCTTTGTCCGGAGTGTTGTCTTCCAGCGCCAGGCTGGCTATAAGTTCCTGCGCTTCCGTCAATTTCGCATCCAGCGCAAGGGCTTTGTTCGCCATCTCGATGGCCTTGCTATCGAATCCGTCCGAAGCTACCAGCGCGAGACCGAGCGTCGCTTGGGCATCCTTGGGATCGATTTCCAGAGCCTCTTGAAAGAGGTCGGCAGCGTCCTTCGCATTAAATCTGTCTAAGAGCAGCCGGCCCCAACGGACCCGGTAGGTCGCGTTTTTCGGTGCGGTGGCCACCGCCAGGCGGAACGCGTTGTTCGCTTCCTTAAATTGCCGCAGCCCCCAATACCCTTCCGCTCTGGTGCCGTTATTGGCACTGGCTATGAGCTTCTCGTAGCATTGTTTGGCCTCGGCGCGACGGCCGTAGTGTTCGTGTTTATGGCACTCCTCGGCCGTCTGCGCAAATAGCGGAACGGCGAGGGCGAAAATCCAAACAAGTCGCATTCTACTTATCCAATTCCGCCTGAGTCCTGGCAAGTTCGAGCAGCAGCGCGGAGATCCGCTTCTTATATTCGTCTGTCGGCGTGGCTGCTTTCTGGAATTTCAACTGGTCGATTTGCGCTTCCAGCTCCTCCCGCTTGGCCAGCAACGCCTGCTTGGCGGGATCCTTCGCGGCATTCTGAATGGAACCGATTCGCAGCAGCGGGAAGCGCGCCGCCAGAAGCGGGCCCTGCTGATCGCCTCCGTCAAGCGCCGCATGTTCGGTTGAGAGCCGCTTCTGCGTCTCATAAAACTGTTTCGTCTTCTGCTCGGCATACTTGAATGCTTCCAGCGCCGTGATAACTTCGTTCTTATCCGTGTCGGCCGCGGCATCGCGCAACGCCTCCACCCAGTAGCGGGCGAAGACGGTGGCGTTTTTTTCCGATCCAGTCCGCGTGGCCGTAATTACGGTGCGGTTCGGCTTCTGTAAGGCATGCACGGAGCCGCCGCTGGCGCTGGTCATATTCACCACCAGTTGACGCCCGGCCGGAATGCGATCCAGCAACGCCGCCAGTTCGGTAGCCGAGACGTCAGGCCCCGGAAGGTTGATTTTATAATCGACATTGTCGAACGATCCGTGCCCGATCATCATCACCACCAACGAATCCTGTGGCTTGGCTTCCTTCGCGATCGATTCCAAAGCGGCTCGAAAACGGGCGCGCGTGGCATCCGGTCCGGAAAGCATTTCGCTCTTCACGTCGGAGCCTGCGCCTTTCAGTGTCTGATCGATTTCCTTGGCCCACGTCGCGAATCGCTGCTCATACTCGGGTTCCCCACCCAACCCGGCGATGGTGACGCAAAATGTGGTGGCATTGGCACCCAGCGTAATAAGTAATAGCAGCGAGGCGAGCTTCAAACCACACCCCATTTCCGCCGCAGCAGCCATTCGGAAGATCGCAGCATCAGAGCAAAAAGGAAGAGAATCGGCATGTCCCAAAGGTCGCGCGTTTCGCGGGATGTAATACCCGCTTCCGAGTATGAGATTTCGTCGCTGAGCTTTCCAATCTGGCCGGGCTCATAATATTTTCCGCCAGTCTGGGAAGAGAGTTTTTCCAGAAGTTCGCGATTCTGCTGAATATGGAAGTTCTCCGCCACTCCATCTTCCCGCCGGAACGTAATCACGTCGCGGCCCACTTCGTCGTCGCCTCTCTTGGCCAGCACTTCCACAACGTAGGAACCCGGCTTCTCCGCCGTCCAATCGGCTACATAGACGCCTTCCGTGGTAGGTTCCGGCCGAAGCTCTACGGATTCGGCAGTCCCGGATGGTCCCATGATTCTGGCCTCAACGCGCGCATCGGTGGACGGTAAATACGCCTTGTCGCGGACTTCGGCGCGCAAATGGATCTTCGTTTCGTCTGAAAATACGGACTTAGGTGTGGACGCTACTACGTGTCCGTAGGTTCCAGAGACCAGCCAACGGAGCATCTGCTGCCAAAACATTTGATGCGAGGTATCGCCCAGAGGCTGAGTCATTTGCCAGCGCCAACTGCCCGCGGTGGCAAACAGCGCGGCGCGGCCCCGGCCGTAATTCTGCGTTATCAGTAAGGGGAGCTTTCCGCGTCCCCCCGGAGACATCTCGGCCAGCACCACTGCTCCCGGTTTGGGCGTTCCCGCCTCCTGAAAATTCGCCAGATAGGGCAGCTTCTTCCAGCGTTCCACATTGCGGTCCGGATTGTCTTCGATACGGCAAAGCAGACTGTCACGGCCAGCGCCCGTCAACTCCACATTGGCTGGATCGCGATGAAATGTCTGCCGGAGGTCGCGGAAAGCTGCCGCTGCTGATAACGCAGAATTATGGCCGAGGACGCGCCGCGCTGTTTGCCACCGCCGGCAGTTGGCGCTGGCAGATGAATCAGCGTCTGGGCGATACCTCGCATCAAATGTTCTGGCAGCAGATGCTGCGCTGGCTGGTATCTGGAACCTATGGGCACGTAGTCGCGTCCACAGCTAAGTCCGTGTTTTCAGATGAAACGAAGATCCATTTGCGCGCGGAAGTCCGCGACAAGGCGTATTTACCCTCCACTGACGCGCGCGTTGAGGCC
>JANXXV010000081.1 GCA_025350445.1 Bryobacteraceae bacterium
CAGAGGTTTTGCGGAGGAGAGCAATTCAAAGGCGCAGTCGATGATTTTCGTTGTTCCAAATCGCCCCGTTTCGGCCAGTACAACGCCGCGGAACAGGTCGCCCTCACCGGCGCCGGTGATGTTCAACGCGGTGCGCTGGCCCGCGCGCGCTATCTTCGATGGCTCGCCGTGTACTTGCACGCCGCGAACTCGAAGACGCCGGGAACCCGGATGCACTTCCACTTCCTGTTCAAGCGACACCGACCCCGCCAGCATGGTGCCGGTAACTACGGTTCCGAAGCCGCGCATGGAGAACACGCGATCCACCGGCAGGCGGAGATATTGCGAATCGTCTTTGGGAATAATAGTAGCCGCAACGTCCTTTAGGGCCTGGCGAAGTTCATCCAGGCCTGCGCCCGTGATGGAGCTGACAGCTACCACGGGCGCGGATTCCAGAAATGACCCTGTAACGAATTCCTCCACTTCGAGCCTCACTAGATCGACTATTTCGGCATCTACAGCGTCGGACTTGGTGAGCACTACGATCCCCTGCCTGATGTTGAGGAGCCGGCAGATCTCGAAATGTTCGCGTGTCTGTGGTTTGATGGACTCATCCGCCGCGATCACAAAGAGCAGCAGATCAATGCCGCCGACACCGGCGAGCATATTTTTGATGAACTTTTCATGTCCGGGAACGTCTACAAAAGCGATGCGCAAATTTTGTGCTAAATCCAGGTGCGCAAAACCTAAGTCGATGGAGATGCCGCGGCGCTTTTCCTCCTCAAGCCGGTCCGTATCGACGCCGGTAAGCGCGCGGACGAGTGCCGTCTTTCCGTGGTCGATGTGCCCAGCCGTGCCTGCAACAATGCTTTTCATGGCGGCGTTCTTCATCCTACTACCTGTTTTCGCGCAGGAAGCGAAACTGGAGACTAAAGAAGATACGCCGACTGTTACGTTCCGCTCCGGTGTCTCCAACGTGCGCGTGGACGTTCAGGTAGCGGAAGGTTCCACGATTGTGATGGATCTGACGCAGGATGATTTCGTAGTCTTCGACGAGAAGCAGCAGCAGAAGATCCTTTATTTCGGCCGCGACGCGGAACCAGTCTCGCTACTGCTGCTTTTAGACGTGAGCGGCAGCATGAAGAAATATGTCGATCAGGTGGCGAGCGTAGCCCGCGAAGCGCTGCATTACCTGAAGCCCGGCGACAAAGTCGCGGTGATGGTTTTCAGTAAGGGGTCCATGGTGCGGCAGGACTTTAGCGGAGACTTCGACGCTGTCGCCCGCGAGCTGCACAACGCCAACTGGGACGAACGCCTGGGAAGCGGAACCGCGATTAACGACGCGCTGGTCGATGCTTCCGCGTACATGCGCGAGAAGGCAGACGAGGCAGGCCGGCGGTCGATCGTGATTCTCACCGATAATCTGGGCTTGAACTACCAGAGCCCGGACGACAAGGTGATCCAGCGCCTCTACGAATCAGACACAGTGCTGAATGCAATGGTGGCGGGCAAGGGCGAGCGTCCTGCGCCGATCCGTCCAGGGCACTACGTCAATCCGGATTTCACTCCTCCGGACGTGTTCCACATTGCCGACGAGACCGGCGGCGAGGCGGTGAAGATGGCCCGCGCCAGTACGACATTTCCCGAGATGATTGAACACATCCGCACGCGCTACAGCCTGCAGTACCGCTCGCCTGAGAGTGGGGCGACAGGCTTCCGAAGCATTCGCGTGGAACTGTCGCCTCAGGCGAAGATGCGGCATCCCACAGCGGTAGTGCGCGCGCGCAAGGGTTACTTCCTCACACGTTAAGCTCGGAAGGAATGCTTCTGGCCGCCGCCATCCTGCTTCTTTTGCTTACTTGCTGGAGCGTGATCCCCGCTCCCATCATGCTGCTATTCCCGCTTGCGTTAGGCGCCGCGGAATTGAGTCCCTGGCTGATGGGCGCCGCAGTTCTGATTGGAGCATTGGCACGAAAGAACGGGCGGGCCGTGCTAGCAGTTTGCGCCGTCAGCCTGATTTGCAGCGCGGTGCCGCTGGTATCGTTTCTGGCAACCAGGGAGACTCGCGCCGCCGCTTTCCGCGAAGTGGTGACGGGCGAACGCGATGCTGCGCCGGAAACGCGCGTCCGGCCGATCCTTATCCGGCCAAACGTTCCGTATGCGGTCCGGGATGCGACATTGCATATGGTTGTTTACAGCCCGGCGGAATCGGGCCTATATCCAGCCATCGTGATGCTCTACGGAGGCGCGTGGCGGAACGGAGCACCCGAAGACAATGCGGCATTTGCGCGGCACATGGCGGCCCGCGGATACGTGGTGTGCGCGATCGACTACCGTCATGCGCCGCAATTCCAGTTCCCGGCGCAACTGGAGGACGTTCAAGACGCGCTGCTATTCCTGCAGCGCCACCACGCGGAATACCAAACTGATGCTACGCGCCTGGCGCTGCTGGGAAGGTCGTCCGGCGGGCATCTGGCGCTGCTGGCCGCCTACCAGCCACCGCTGGTTCCGATTCGCGCGGTGGTGGCGTACTATGCGCCAACCGACCTGATTGGAGGCTATGAAGACCCGCCGGCTCCCGATCCCATCGGCGTGCATGGAGTGCTGGAGAGCTTTCTAGGAGGGCCGCCGGCGCGGTTGCGGGAGCGCTACCTGCAGGCGTCGCCGCTGACGTACGCATCGAAGGCGCAACCGCCGACGCTGCTAATTCAGGGCGGGCGCGATCACATTGTGAAGCCGAGGTTTGCGCGGGAGTTGAGGGAAAAGCTGCGTTCGAGCGGCAGTCAAGCAGTACTGTTGGAAATTCCGTGGGCGGAACATGCGTTCGATGCAATCCCGGGGGGAACAGGAAGCCGGGAGGCTATGGATTACACCGAACGCTTTCTTTTATGGGCGATGAAATAGGTTCTACTCTTTCTTCTTGGGCAGCGGAACGATCGTCATCTTGTTCGCCTCGATGGTGATGGTCTGGCGAATCTCGCCATAGGTCGGCGATGAGATGTGGAGTTCGTAGGTTCCCGGGTTGAGCAGCACTCCGGCACCCTTGTTATTGAATTCGTCGACGTGGCCGAAGAATCTGTCGTTCAGATAAACCGCTCCAATGTCGCCGGCCGAGATTGATAGGAAGGATTCGGGCTCGCCTCCACCCAAACGGAAGGTTCCGAACGGCGGCTTGGCAAGCTCCCGGGGCTTCAAGGCGTACTTCAACTTGGTTGTTTTCTTAGCGCGAACCGTAACCTTGGTGGTGAAGTCCTCGTAGCGAGGATCCTTCAGGGTCACTTCCACTTCTCCGGCGGGCGCGGCATACTTTTCAGGAACCGTGAATCGAGATGCCGGTCCAGCGTAGGTGCCGTTGATGAACAATCCGGCATTTCCCGGCTTGCCGTGTGCACGAACAAAGCCCGTATCTTCCGCCTGCAGGAGGCTCGTTCCAAACCCTGCGGCAAGCAGGTAACTTCCGATCAGGGTCAACCTGGTAATACTTACATGTGTCATCAATTCGCCTTAGATCCTCTCAATTTATAATGTACTCCAAATAGCCGGCCAATGTGATTCGTATGCCCTACCCCTGGCATTCCAAGGTTGAACTTGGTAAATTTAATCCCGATGCCGCCTCTGTTACGCGGTTCCATCGAGGAGGAGAAAATTATGATGAGTCTGCCGAAAAGAGCTCTTGCTGAATCCATCGGTACCTTCTGGCTTGTGTTTGGGGGTGCGGCAGCGCAGTGCTGGCCGCCGCGTTTCCGAACGTCGGTATCGGTTTACTTGGTGTGTCGCTAGCCTTCGGGCTTACGGTTCTGACGATGGCATTCGCGATCGGCCATATCTCTGGATGTCATCTAAACCCGGCGGTGACGGCGGGTCTGGTTGCGGGAAAACGCTTTCCGGTGTCGGAAATGCCGGCGTACGTGATTGCGCAGGTGATCGGAGGAATTGTGGGCGCCGGGGTACTGTATGTGATTGCCAGCGGGAAGGCCGGCTTCGATCTGGCGGGCGGCTTCGCATCCAACGGATACGGCGCGCACTCGCCTGGCGGCTACGCCCTGACGTCCTGCCTGGTGGCGGAAGTGGTATTCACTTTCATGTTCCTGATGATCATTCTGGGAGCTACCGACCGGCGTGCGCCGGCGGGATTCGCGGGAATCCCTATCGGCCTTGGACTGACTTTGATTCACTTGATTGGCATTCCTGTCACCAACCTATCGGTGAATCCGGCGCGCAGCACCGATCCTGCTGTGTTCGTAGGGGGATGGGCGATTGAGCAACTGTGGCTCTTCTGGGTGGCGCCGATCGCGGGCGCGGTAATTGCCGGTGTGGTGTATCCGATGATTGCCAGCGAGACTGAACCCGCACCAGCCGCCGGAAGGGCTGCCGCGGCTGGTGGCCGTTTGTAGGGAAGCATCCCGCGGCATAGCATTGCTGTTATGGAAATCGACGGCCGGCGCTGGAATGTTCCAGTTCCGGCCGTCTCCTTTTTGGCGGACGCGGGCGCACAATGAAGGGATGGCAATCCGCATTCTGATTGCGCTGGTTCTCTGCACCGGTGTTTGGGCGAAGCAACCCAAGGCGGACGCGCCGTTTCAAGCGAAGTTACCGGCGAAGCTGCGCATCGAACATGCACTGGACCGGTTGACGTTCGGCCAGCGTCCGGGAGATGCCGAGGCAGCGCGCAAACTGGGGCTGAAGAAATGGATGGAGCTGCAACTGCATCCGGAGCGAATCCGCGAGGATCCGCTGCTGGAGAAGCGGCTTAGGCCACTCGAGACCTTGCGGCTGAGTCCGCTCGAAATCTGGCAGCAGTATCCGCAGCAACAGCATATCCTGGCGGTGTTGAACGGCAAGCCGGCGTTGCCGGACGATCCGAATCTTCGCGCGGCGGCGCAGCGATATGCCGGTTATTACAAATTGGCGGACACCGGGCTGGAGCCGCTGGTGAAGCTGGAAGATCTGCTAACCGAGGCCCAGATCCGGATTCTGAAGACCGGCAAGCCCGAACAGAAGCGGACGATCCTGGAAAACATTCCGGAAGAAAAGCTGGACGAATTTCTGGTGGCCCTGGGACCTCAGTTGCGGGGACGATTGCAGGGAGCGGCACCGCTGGCCATTCGCCGCCGGATGCTTATTCTTGGTTCGCCGCCGCAGGTGATCGCATTCGATCTGGTGTCGGCAAAGCTGGGGCGGGCCATCTATAGCCGGCGCCAACTGGAAGAGCTTCTGGTGGACTTCTGGTACAACCATTTCAACGTCTATCTGGATAAGGGCAACGACCGCTATCTGGTTCCGGCGTATGAACGCGAAACCATCCGTCCGCGCGTGCTGGGCCGGTTTCGTGAATTGTTACAGGCCACCGCGGAGAGCCCGGCGATGCTGTATTATCTGGATAATTTTCAATCGGTGGCGGCGGCGGGATTGAAGCCGGGCGAGAAGCCGAAGAAAAACGTCCGCGGCATCAATGAGAACTATGCGCGGGAATTGCTGGAGCTTCACACGTTGGGCGTGGACGGCGGTTACACCCAGAACGACATCATTGAGGTGGCGCGTTGCTTCACCGGTTGGACACTGCGGGATCAGAAGATGGGGAGCGTGTTCTGGTTCAACGAGAAGACGCACGATAAGGGCGCGAAAACGGTGCTGGGCGTCTCCATCGCGGCGGGACGGGGAAAGGAAGACGGGCTACAAGTGCTTGATATTCTGGCGCGCCATCCGTCCACAGGCCGTTTCGTGGCGCGGAAGCTGGCGCAGCGGTTTGTGGCCGACAAGCCCCCGCAGGCCCTGGTGGAGCGTATGGCGAAGACGTTTCGCGACAAGGACGGCGACATTCGGGAGGTGCTGCGGACCATGCTCAACTCGAGCGAGTTCTGGTCGAAAGGCGCATACCACGCAAAGCTGAAATCGCCGTTTGAGATGATTGCCAGCGCGGCGCGGGCGATGAACGCGGAGGTGGAAGATACCTTTGGATTGGCGAATCAGATTGCCACGCTTGGACAGCCGCTTTACCGGAAAGTGGAGCCCACCGGATATTCGAATACCAGCGAAGAATGGATCAACTCCGCGCTGCTGCTGGCGCGCATGAACTTCGCGCTGAATTTTGCGCAGAACAAGTTGCCAGGAGTAAAAGTGACGGAGGCGGACGGGGCGGCGGTAGATGCCGGTGTGATTGCGAGGCGGATTCTGCGCTACGATCCGTCGCGTCAGACCACGCAGGCGATTGCGGCGGCGATTCAGAAGCAGAATGCGGGTCCGGGGAAAAATGCCCGTGTTTCGGCCTCGTTGGTTTCAGGCCTGGTGCTTGGTTCGCCGGAATTTCAGCGGCGCTAGAGGGACATCTCAGGCGGCGTTGAGGACCGCCGCCTCAAATCCGCCCTGCGCTCAGTCGCGTTGATTGACGGCCGGTAATTCGTACTCAACTGGTTTGGGTGTTCGGCACGCAAACAAAGGCCGCAGGTGAAGGCGGGTGTCCGGCCGCCGGCGGAAAAAAGCTTACGGGTAGCAACGGGCCAAGGGGCTGTACGGCGAAAGGACTTGTCGATGGATATTAAATGCGGCCAAACTTGGCCACCGCCTCCTTGATCGATTTGAACTTTTCGATGAAGGGCAGCATCTGGTGTTCGGTGTCGTCCAGTTGTTGGGCGCGCTTTAGCACCTCCGCGGCCTTCGCCCGGGGCACCACCGCAACACCGTCTTCATCGGCGACGATAATGTCGCTGGCGGCCACGCGGACGCCGGCGCAAGTGACCGGAACGTTCACTCCGGCGAAGCGATAGTGATTTACAGACGTGGAAGGGGCCACGCCGATACTGAATACCGGAAACTGTAGTTTTCTGATCTGTGGTGTGTCACGCACGGAGGCGTCGATGATGGCGCCGGCAAATCCGCGGACCTTCATCGCGGTGGCCATCAGGCCGCCAATGCCCGCGATGTCCGATCCGTCTTCCAGAACCATCACGTAGACTGATCCGGCCGGGGCGGCATCGATGGCGTCCAGCATTCCCTGCGAGGCCTTCGAGCCTTCCTTGTGTTCTTCTTTCTTAAGTAATACGGTCACGGCGGGACCCGCGAACTTTGTGGTGAACAGCGGCCGCATCTGGTGCGACATGTGCGAACGCGTTCCGTAGAGTTGCTCCATGGCGTCGGCGACGGAGGCGACCTCCACCAGTTTGAAGCCTTCCAGAAGAGGATCACCCGCCGGTTGCGCGAACAACCAGCAGGTGAATGTGAGTGTGACGACGATTGTGGACGTGAGAATAGTGCGCCGGATTTTCATAAACGTTTCCGGCGCAATTATAGCAACTACACGCCGGCCAATTCCCGGCTTTCCGCGGCGCGTTCGGAGGCGCCCACCATTTCCACCAGTTGCTGGACCACATGAGCCATAGTTTCGGCCTGCGATGACATCGTCTCGCTGGCGGAGGCGCTTTCTTCCGCGTTGGCGGCGGCTTGCTGCGTCACCTGCTCCATTTGCGTCATGGCGCCGGCGATGTGTTCGATGCCCTTGGCCTGTTCCTGGCTGCCGGAGTTGACCTCACCCACCAACCGCTTCACCTCGATGGTGCTTTGCGTAATGCTCTTGATTGCTTCCGCCATGCGGTTCAACTTCTGCGTGCCCTCGTTCGAGGTCCCGATCGATTCCTCGATCAACGCTTCGGTATCGCTGGCGGCGCGGGCGCAGCGTTGGGCCAGATTTCGCACTTCATCGGCGACCACCGCAAAGCCCATGCCCGCCTCTCCGGCCCGAGCGGCTTCCACGGCGGCGTTGAGAGCGAGAATGTTGGTCTGGAACGAGATCTCGTCAATGACCTTGATAATCTTGGCGATTTTCTCGCTGGAGCCGTTGATATCCTTCATGCTGAGGACCATCTGGTCCAAGGTCTTGTTCGCTTCCGCAACGCGGCCGTCCACGGTGTCCATCAGCGTGGCAACCTGGCGCGTATTTGCGGCGTTTCTCTGTGTCATGGAGCTCATCTGTTGACTGGAAGCGGAAGTTTCTTCCAGCGAGCCGGCCTGGCGCGACATTCCTTGCGCGAGCGACTGGCTCGATTGGGAAATCTGGCTGGACGCATCGGAGACTTGCTCGGCACAAGATTCCATCTGCCAGGTAAGCCGCCGCAGGGTATGGGTGATGGAGCGCACCAGCAGGATGACGCCGACGCCGACCGCTGCCGAAAGAGCGATCAGTAGCAGTGTGATCCAACGGCTGCCGGCCTTGGTGGATTCCGCTCCCTGGGCTACTGCCGCCAGTTGCTCGCCTTGCCCGTCCACCAGCTTCTTGGCGGATGCGCTCATTTCGATTAGCTTTGGGAGCAGCGTATCGTCAAACGACTTCAGCGCCAGGTCCATCTGCTGCTTGTCCAACATCTGGAGCAAAGTCTGGTGCGAGGTCTTGATTGAGGCATACTGATTTTGCAAAGCCTCCAGTTCGGCCTTGCTCTCGGTAGCATTCATTAGCGACTTGAACCTCTCAAGGTACTGTTCTACTCTGCCTTCGGCCGCTAGAAACTGGTGTTTGAATGCGTCCGCCTTTTCAGGCTGCTGCAATACGGTATTGAAGGCAATGCCGCGTTCCAAGGCGTTCATGTCCGCCGCGGTTGTACTGATTTGGCCCGCCAACAATTGCTTCCTGGCAATCGAATTGACGGCGTTGTCTAACTCGTTGCTGAGTCCGCTACTGACCTTCAGCGAGGTTAGTCCCATGATCAGCACCAGCGCGAGCATGGCGCTCGAACTGAAAAACAGTTTCGTCCCTATCGTCGCTTTCCTCATTACGTCGTTGTCTCCCTGCCGTTCTTCTTTAAGTGAGTTGTATCGGTATTACGGTTTGAAATCAAAAGTGAGTGTCGCGATGGCCCGGGAGGGTTCGCCGTTTTCTGTAAACGGAGTGAATTTCCATTTCTTCACCGCGTTTACAGTGGAACCGGTCAGGAGCGGATTCCCAGTCAGCACTTTCACGGTTTCCACGCTTCCGTCGGTGCCAACGGTCGCCTCCACTTCCACTTTTCCGACGACCTTCATCTGGCGGGCGACGGTCGAATACTCCGGAGTGGGCTTAGTCAATGCCGACTTTACGGCTTCCGCCGTGGTGACGCGGACTTCAGCGAATAGGGCTGGCGCAAGGGCCAGTGCGATGCAAATTGCCTTGAGCTTGGTTGTCTTAAGCTTCGAATTGGATGAGAACAAGATAAATTCCTCCTGACGAAAAGTCGTCTAGAGGGCTTATCGGCGTGGACGGGTGAAGTTTGAATCGGAGTCTTGGCGGCTTCGGCCTTCGAGAACGGTGGAGGTCCGCAGCTTACTCAATTCCCGCCGCGCAATGGCGCCCCAGGCGCTGGAAGGGTCCAACTTGAGATATATCTTCCAGTGCCGCACCGCCTCCATCACCTGTCCGCTGCCTTGAAAAAGGAGTGCCAGGTTATAGTGCGCGTCCGCATAATGGGGGTTCAGCGCCACCGCGCTGCTGTAATGGCTGGTCGCATTGGCATAGTCGCCTTTCTCATCATAAAGATTAGCGATGTTGAAATGCGCCAGCGCGTAGTCGGGATCGATGGCGAGGGCCGCTTTGTAGCAGGTTTCCGCCTGCGCCAGCGACCGCGCGTTAAAGTGGATGGTGCCCAGGTTCACCAGCGCTCCGGCCGAGGTGGAATCAAGTTTAGCGGCCGTCTCATACGCCTCAATGGCCTGCTCGATGGGCGCGCCGGCCTGTTCCAGTTCCAATCCCTTTTGAAACCAACGCTCGGCGTTCTGGCGCTCCAACCGCTGGTCGTTCTTCGCACGGGCCGGGAACGACAGCAGCCGTTTCAACTCCGTCCGATCGAAATTGAACAGCAACTGGCCGGAGACGGGCTCCATATGCTGACCGGAAATCTCCACCCGGATCCGTTTGCCGTCGGAAACCACTTTCAATTCCTTCAGCGGATCGGCGACGTTCCGCATCTTTTTGCGCAACGCAGCCAGCGCCAAGCGGATCTTGGCGGATGGTACGCGATCTTCGCGGAGTTTGGTGAGCGTGCGCAATCCAATCAGGTCGGAAAATACGAACTCGCTCAGCGGGCGAATCAGGTCGTGCCTCTCCCACCCGCGGAGCTGACGCTCGGATATCGACAGCAAGCGCAGAACTTCTTCCCGCGTGTAAACGTCCTTCGGAGCGAGCTGGGACACCGCACAAATTTTAGCATGCGCCTGCTAATGTCATGCCTGGAATCCCCAGGTGCAGGAATTCACCAACTGGCGGGCGCTGGGCGGGAAACACAATGGCGCCTCAGAGCTTTACCTGGCGCATTTACGCGTGCTTGACAGAGGGATTTTCGCGCCTCATACTGAAGTGAGATGCAACTCAGTGTCAAGAAGGGTAGAGCCCACTCCGGCCCCAAGCCGGTGGCGGGTAGGCTCTCTGAGTTGCTGGAAGGCGAAGAGGGGATACTCGAACGGATCGAACTTCCAGAGGCCGTCTCCCAGCGGCTGATGGAGTTGGGATTTATTCCGGGCACGCCGGTGACTGCCGCCAAGAGTGCCCCAGGGGGCGACCCCAGAGTTTTCAGAGTGGACGGTACCGAGATCGCACTCCGCAGGGAAACCGCGTTGCACCTCATTCTAAAACAGTAGCAATATGAGCGACTGCCATAGTTGCTCGATGAGTGGGTCCTTTCCGCCTCCCGCGGCAAAGCCGGACTCCCGCCATATGGTGGCGCTGGTGGGCCCGCCGAATTCCGGGAAGACCACCCTTTTCAACCGCCTGACCGGATTGCGCCAGAAAGTGGCCAATTTCCCCGGGGTTACGGTGGAACAGCACACCGGCCGCGCCAGAATCTCCGCCCAGCGCGACGTGTTCCTGATCGATCTGCCGGGCATCTATAGCTTAAAGCCCTGCTCGGAGGACGAGCGCGTCACCCACGACGTGCTGTTGGGTACCATGCCGGGCACCTCCAAGCCGGACGCGGTGCTACTGATTTTGGACGCCACCAACCTGACGCGCCACCTTACGCTCGCTGTGCCTATTCTTAGCCTGAACCTGCCCACGCTGGTGATTCTGAACATGGCCGACGATCTGCGCAGCCGCGGCGGCGAAGTGGATGCGGCGGCGCTGGCGGCGCAACTGGGCGCTCCGGTTGCGCTGATCAGCGCGACCACAGGCGAGGGCGTGGAGAAGATCTTCCAGTTTCTGGAAGGCACGGCCGCGGCGGATCACCGGCGCAGAGAACCGCTGCTGCAATTTCCCATCTTGCAGACCGTACCCAAATGCCGCCAATGGGCGGTGCAGGCCGGGCAAGGGTCGTCGTACCAGGCGCCCGCTCATTCGGCATGGACAAGGCGCCTCGACGCCGTCTTCCTGCACCCGGTTGCCGGTCCCATCGTATTTCTATTTGTAGTCATCGCCGTGTTCCAAACCATTTTCACCGGCGCCAAGCCGCTGATGGACGGCGTACAAAATATGGTCACCAGCTCCGGCGCCCTGATCGCGAGGGTGCTGCCGGAATCCCTCTTCCGCTCACTCTTGATTGACGGCATCTGGAAGGGCGTTGGATCGGTCATCGTATTTCTGCCGCAGATCCTGCTGCTGTTTCTTTTCATCGGCGTGTTGGAGGATTCCGGTTATCTGGCGCGTGCGGCGCTGATCGCCGATCGTTCCATGCGGCGCGTTGGATTGCAGGGGAAATCGTTCATCCCGCTGCTTTCGGCCTACGCCTGCGCGGTGCCGGCGATTCTGGCCACGCGCACCATCGAGAACAAGCGGGATCGCATCGCCACCATCATGATTGCGCCTTTCATGACTTGCTCCGCCCGGCTTCCGGTGTACACGCTGCTGATTGCCGCTTTCATTCAGGACCGTCCGCTGCTGGGCAGCTTTCTGGGAATGCGCGCCGCCACCATGTTGGGACTCTACGTCCTGGGGTTCCTGGCGGCATTCGGAACCGCCCGGCTGCTGAAATCGTCCGTTTTGCGGAGTGACCAAACGCCATTTCTGTTGGAGATGCCTCCGTATCGCTGGCCCACCCTGCGTTCGTTGGGGTTGCGGCTATACGATCGGGCCAAGGTGTTTCTGCATCGCGCGGGCACGGTTATCCTCCTGGTAGCCGTGGTCTTGTGGGCGCTAGGATCGCTGCCGCTCGAAAATGGAAAACCGCCCGCCATTGAGAACAGCATCGTAGGAACTATCGGCAAGACGGTGGAGCCGTTGATCGCGCCGCTGGGCTTCAACTGGAAGATCGGCGTGGGTCTTATTACCTCCATTGCGGCGCGCGAAGTGATTGTCGGTACACTGGGCACGCTTTACGGCATGGACAGCAACACGCAGTCGGTGGGATTACAGCAGGCATTGCAAAAAGACCTGACGCCCGGGGCAGCCGTGGCGCTGCTGATCTTTTTCGCTTTCGCCATGCAGTGCATGTCCACCATCGCCGTGGTGCGCCGGGAAACGGGCGGATGGGGTTGGCCCGCGGCGCAATTCGCCTACATGACGTTCCTGGCCTACCTTGGTGGATTCATCGCCAATCACGTGCTGTCCGGCGGCGGATCGCAGACCCTCGCGCTATTTCGATAGCGCGCTCGGGTAGTGAACTGCGAAACCCGGTTCGCGTGATACCCTGGAGGTTCATTTCAATCATGCAAAATGTCATTATTATCGGCTCCGGCTGCGCGGGCAGCACTGCGGCAATCTATTCGGCCCGGGCTAATTTAAAGCCCAAGGTAATCGGCGGCCACGAACCCGGCGGGCAACTCTCCATGACCACCATGGTGGAGAATTTTCCGGGTTTCCCGGAAGGCATCAACGGTCCGGACCTGGTGGAGAACATGCGCAAGCAAGCCGAGCATTTTGGGGCCGAATACGTTTACGGCTCGGTGATCGAGGCCGATCTTTCCAAGCGGCCGTTCCGGCTGAATATCGAAGGCGATTGGATGGAGACGCGGACGCTAATCGTCGCCTCGGGCGCGTCGGCGCGCTGGCTGAATCTGCCATCCGAACAGAAGTTGATTGGGCACGGCGTTAGT
>JANXXV010000114.1 GCA_025350445.1 Bryobacteraceae bacterium
CCTGTTTCGGTGCTGATTGAGCACGGACTGCCCGACAAAATGCTCGAGAAGTTGCTCGAAGTCGGAATCACCACTGTCGAGAAGCTTGGCAATATGACACCCGAGGAACTGGAAGAAATTCCAGGCATCGGCCCGAAAATGGTCGAGAAGATCCAGGATGCCGTCGTCAGCTATTACGGCCAGTACGAGGAATCCGTGGATGTGCCGCAAAGCGGAGAGTCTCAGCAACAGGAGCCGTCTCTCGAAACAGGAACTGAACCGGCGGCACTCGAACTGAATGGACATGCGGATGTCGAAGCAGACCCGCCGGCGGTTGCCGCCGCGGTTGTAACACCTGAGGTTGTAGCATCTGAGGTTGTAACATCTGAGGTTGTAACATCTGAGGTTGTAACAGATGAGGTTGTACCAGATGAGGTTGTACCAGCGGAACCTACAGACCCGGATCACACTGAGTCTGCTAGGATAAAGGACGCGGAGTAATTTTTTCGGGTCTAGTGTTCCAGATCGCCTACGTTATACAAGACAAGACTGTCTTGATGGTGCAGTTTTTTAACTATGAAGAAGAAAGTCCGAATCAATGAGTTGGCGCGAGAGCTCGAGGTCAAGCCAAACAAGATTCTCGAATTGTTGCCGGAACTGGGGGTCCAGGAAAAGAAGACCCACTCGAGCTCCATTGATGAGGATGTCGCCGTTATTGTTAAGCAGCGGCTGGCCGGCAGCTCCGACGCCGACTACGTTCATGATGACGGCGAAGGTGACGGCCACGATGACTTTGGCGGTCACGACTCCGACGATTCCGAATCGGAAGGCGCCCGCGAAATGGCCGAGCCGGTAATGACCCGTACCGCCGAAGCCCGCGGTTCCTCCTATGAGCAGGTTGCCGTCGCCGATGCGCCGCCTGTTATTGAGAACCACGCTCCGCCCGCCCGCCCCCTGGCTGCGCCCTTGCGTCCTCCGTTGGGAGGCGCTGTTGCTCATCGCGACACAACCGCCCCACACGCTCCGCCGCAGGTTCCTCCAAGACATGCAGCCGCACAGGTTGTACCGGCCGCGCCGCCGCGGGTTATTGTTCAATCGCCAACTCCGGTTCAGCCCGTTGCGGGCGTCGCCGTTGCTCCAGCCGCAGTTCCAACCGCTGTTCCAACCGCTGTTCCAACCGTTGTTCCAGCCGCTGCTCCAGCCGTTGCACCAAGTGCCGCACCCGGTCCACCGGTGCCGATGCCGTCCGCTCCGGCCTCCAGGCCCGGGGCTCCCTCCAGGCCGGCAATTCCGGGGCGGAACATGCCGATCTACCGGCCCGGACAAGTTTTGTCCGGACCCCGCCAGCCGCTTCCGCCGGGCGTAGTTACCGAATCGCGAACCGCTGAAGCCCGTACTCCCGGGCCAGCTTCGCCAAGCGCGCCCGCGCACCCGGCACAACGTCCTGCGGGTCCGCGCATGCCTTCCGCTCCACCCAGCATCGCCATCCCCGCCCGGACCATGCACCCGCATGCCCAGCCGGGCGCGCCGCAGAGCCCGCAACCAGCGCCTCAGCACCGCCCTAACTTCGCTGGACAACCGGTCGCGCGCCCTGTGGTACCGCCACGGGCCGATCTGGTCGCCCGCCTGGCCCAATCGAAAGCAATGCCCGGACCGGCAGCCCCCGCGGCTCCCCGGCCCGGAATGCCCACCCGCCCGCAGGCAAGTCCCGTTCCGGGCCAGCCAATCTATCGCGGCCCCATTCGCCCTGGTCAACCGCTCATGCGCGGCCCGGGTGGTCCAATTGGGCCGGGCGTCCCCGCCGGTCCGGGTGGATTTCAGAATCGCGGCCCCCGCGCCAGGCCGCTGCATCCCACCTCGCCCATGCGCCCCGGTGGCATCGAGCCAGCCGCTCCGCCGCCAACGGATACGCAGCGCCGTCCGCAGTTTAAGCCCGGTAGCGCGCGTCCGGTGGACCGTCGGCGCGATATGGAAGGGAAGAGCTTCCGGCAACCTGTTCAGCGCCGGGAACAACCCGCGCCCCCTCCTCCCATCGACCGCGAGATCACCATCGCCGAAGGCATCACCGTTAAGGAGTTGTCTGAAAAGCTCGGTATCAAGGCGAACCTCGTCATCAAGAAACTGGTGGAGCGGAAGATTTTCGCCACCATCAACCAGAACCTCGATTCGAAGATGGCCGAGGATATCTCCCGCGAATTCGGCGCTGCTACCAAGAACGTCAGCTACGAAGAGGAGAAGACGCAAGAGGTTGAACTAGCCGAGGATACGAAGGATCTGGTGCGCCGCGCCCCCGTGGTCACCATCATGGGTCACGTCGATCACGGTAAAACATCGTTGCTCGACGCCATCCGCTCCGCCAACGTGGCGGGAAGGGAAGCCGGCGGCATCACCCAGCACATCGGCGCCTATCAAATCGAGAAGAACGGCCGCAAGATCGTATTTATCGACACCCCGGGTCACGAAGCCTTCACCCGCATGCGGGCCCGCGGCGCCAAGGTAACCGACATTGTGATTCTGGTGGTCAGCGCGGACGACGGCGTAATGCCGCAGACGCTCGAAGCCATCGATCACGCGCGTGCCGCCAAGGTCCCGATCATTGTTGCCATTAACAAGATCGATAAGCCGGACGCGCAGCCTGAAAGAGTGAAGCAGCAACTGGCCGATCGCAATCTTCTCGCCGAAGATTGGGGTGGCGATACAGTCATGGTGCCCGTGTCCGCCAAGACAAAAACGAACCTCGATCTGTTGCTCGAAATGGTCTTGCTTGTCGCCGATATTGGGGACTTCAAGGCTAACCCCATGCGTCCGGGCGTCGGTACCGTGCTCGAAGCGCAACTCGATCGCGGCCGTGGTCCCGTGGCTACGGTGCTGGTCCAGAATGGAACGCTGCGTGTCGGCGACTTCTTCATCTGCGGCCAGGTGTTCGGCAAGATCCGCGCCATGTTCGGCGATTTGGGCCAGCAGGTCAGGGAAGCCGAGCCGTCCACTCCGGTGGAAGTACTCGGGCTCGATTCCATGCCCGAAGTGGGTGACAGCTTCCAGGTGATTACCGATACCGCGAAGGCGAAACAGATTGTCCTATACCGCGAAGCCAAAAACCGCGAGAAGTCCATGCAGAAGGGCAGCCGGCTTACGCTCGAACAGTTCCACGAACAGGTGAAAGAGGGAGATATCAAAGAACTCAATATCATCCTCAAGACCGACGTGGGCGGTACCGCGGAAGTCCTCTCCGACATGCTGCAGAAGCTGTCGAACGAGAAGGTCAAAATCCGGGTGCTAAGCAAGGGCGTCGGCGCCATCACAGAGAGTGACGTGCTTTTGGCATCCGCTTCCGAAGCAGTCATTATCGGGTTCAACGTCAAGCCGGAACGCGCCGCCTCCTCCATTGCGGAGAAGGAAAAAGTCGATATCCGGTTGCACTCGATCATCTACGAACTGACCGACGAAATCAAGAAGGCCATGTCGGGCATGCTCGATCCCGTCTACAAGGAAGTGTTCAAGGGCCGCGCCGTGGTCCGGGACGTCTTCAAGATTACCAAGGTTGGTATCGTGGCGGGTTCGCAGGTTACCGATGGCGTCCTTACCCGCAACAGCCACGTCCGCGTCATCCGCGAAAACGTGGTGGTTCACACCGGTAAGATCGAATCGCTAAAACGTTTCAAGGACGATGTGAGCGAAGTGAAGGCCGGATTTGAATGCGGCGTCACCGTAGCGAACTTCGCCGACGTAAAAGCCGGCGATGTGTTTGAATCATTCGTGAATGAACGCCAGGCGACGGAGATTTTCTAAAGGGCTGTCATGAAGCGTTCAATCTCCGACAATAGCCGGGTCATCCCGGGTGGGGCAGGCGCCCTCGCCTGCGCGGAGGCCCCTGCCTCCGCCTCTGTGAGCTCATCTCCCAAGCCTTAACCTAAGATGCCCTCCATCGGCGTAGTGACCATGGAACTCAGGCTTGACCAGTCGCATTCTCTCAAAGAGAAGCGCCACGTTGTCAAGAGCCTCAAAGACCGCCTACGCCACAAGTTCAACGTAGCCGTAGCCGAAATCGCCTTCCAGGATCTGTGGCAGCGGGGACTCATAGCCGCCGTGACGGTCTCAAGCGACCGACACAACGCCGAGATCATCCTCCATTCGGTGGAGGACGAGGCCGCCTCATTACTAGGCTCCGCCTTGGTGTCCGCCACCTTGGAGTGGTTGGAGTAATTATGGACCCTCGCCGATCCGAACGTCTTTCTCAAGCGATGCGCGAAGAGCTGGAAGAGATGATCAGCTATGAAATGGGCGATCCCCGCATCGACGTCCAGGCTGTCAGCGATGTGCTGGTAACGCCCGATGGACGGAAAGCCCGCGTTCTCCTGATTCTCACCTCCAACGCGCAAAAACAGGAAGAAACCATCGAGGCGCTGAATCACGCCAAAGGCTTTCTCCGCGTGGAATTGGGTCAGCGGCTTAACATTTTCCGCATCCCCGAACTGCATTTTGAAGCCGCCATCGCAGCGGAACTTGGCTCCCGTATAAGCCATCTCCTCAAACGCGTCAGGAAGGGACGCCCCCGCGCGGACGAGCCCCCTGAAAAAAAACCGGTCGAGTGAAACGCTTTGTGATATTTTTGTTCTTGGCGGCATTGGCCCTGCGGGCGCCGGTGACGGCCGCCGATCCGGAAATCCTGCGTTTCGAGGAGAGTATGGATGCGATGGGGTCGACGTACTCGATTATCGTGTACGGAATCGACCGCGCCGGAATGCTGGGAGCCGTGGAGTTGGCGTTCGATGAGGCTAGACGCCTCGACCAACTACTCTCAAACTACCGTCCCGCCAGCGAGTGGAGCCAGGTAAATCGCTACGCCGCGGAAAGGCCGGTAAAAGTTTCAAGCGAGTTGTTCGATCTTCTCGCCGCGTGCATCGAATATAGCCGCGAAAGTGACGGCGCCTTCGATATATCGGTGGGGCCGCTGATGAAAGTTTGGGGATTCTATAAAGGATCCGGCCACTTGCCGCATCGGGCGGAAGTGCGTGGCGCGCTTACCCATGTAGGTTATCGGAATCTGATTCTCGATCCGAAAGCGCAAACTGTAAGGTTTAGCCAAGCTGGCGTAGAGATCGACCCCGGCGGAATCGGCAAAGGCTATGCAGTCGACCGCATGGCGGCGCTGCTGAAGGCGAACGGCGTTGTTTCGGGAATGGTGAGCGGTGGCGGCAGCAGCATCTATGCCATTGGAACGCCGCCGGATGAGAAGCGGGGCTGGCGGATCAGTATTCGCCATCCGCGCGACGAACGCAAGACGGTGCTGGAAGTGTTTTTGAAAGACGAGTCGATGTCAACGTCCGGAAGTTACGAGAAATTCTTCCGGGCCGAAGGGCGGATTTACAGCCATATCATGGATCCGCGTACTGGATTTCCCGCTCCCGGGATGCTGTCGGCCTCGGTCATCGCACCGAAGACCATCGATAGCGAAGCATGGGCCAAGCCGTTCTTTATCGATGGCTTGAAGAAGGGCCGCCAATGGGCGGTGGAATTTAAATCCAAAGGATTCCGCGTGTATCTCTGCGAAGACAGATCGGAATTGTCA
>JANXXV010000119.1 GCA_025350445.1 Bryobacteraceae bacterium
GATATATCAGCGAAAATTACGTGTCAATGCTAAATCGCTCAATCGCTTGATCCTAAAAATGGCAGGTGGACTGTTCGAGCGTGGATTGTCGCAGCCGAATTGGATAGTTTGAACTGCGGCGCAGTTCACCTGTTGGGTGAAAAGCCCTGTGCCTCCAAATAATTGCGGGCAATGGGTGTCTTGGGTTTTAGGCGCAACCAAACGCCGTTCTTAGGTTGATAGAATTCTTGTCGAGTGCAGGCTGCGTCCAGTCGGCGGGATTGGGCCTTAGTTTCAACTGTTTTACGGCGTGGCCCGGAACCGGTTTTACTTTAGATTGACGCTTACCGGGTTTGATGTACCTTGCCGGTTCGTCACCGTCGCCGCCACCGATTGAATCGTATCCACCAGGTTCAGCCCAGATGTTTGCACGTCTCCCGAAAAGGTGAGCGGGACGGAAACGCTGAACAGGCTGCCGAACTGTTGTGACGCCGCGGTCTGATACCAGGCAAGGAAGCTCGACTCCACATTCAGGCTTAGTTTCGTGGTGGACACGTTCTCACCCGATGTGGCCGCAAACTGAAGATCTAACTGCGTCACTGAGCGACCGGTGGAATAGCCCGTCACCGAAACGGTGATCCCGGCATTCGTGCGTGCGGTAATGACGGCGCTCAGCAGCCGGGGGGCCAACTGACTGACAGTCAAATTCATCGATGCGGGATTCGCCGGAGTGAGATCCACTCCGGCTTCAGTCGCGAAAGCAGGCGTCAGTGTAATGGTGCCCGCCACAGATCCGGTTTGTAAGCGTATCTGACTGGAGCCATCGGGGAACACGGCATGGACTCCATTTGCCGGGATATAGAAGCTCACGGTGCGACCGCCCACGGCGAACTGGACCGCAGGGTCATTGCTGAATACACTCGAATTGAAAGCAAGGGTCAATGTGCCATTTACGCGAAGCGAATAGGGCGACGCTAAAGTCAAGCCGACGGCCGGCTGCTGCAAGGGATCCTGAGCCGACGAAGCACCATCGATGCGATAGTCGGGCAGAGCGGCAGGCGCATTTCCAGATCCCGTCACGAGGAATGTCTGGTTGTCGATGCGCAGCGTCACGGTCGCGGTGCCAAGGGCGATGGGGGCGAATCTGACGGTAAATGCGGCGGTTCCACCGGGCGGTACTTGGGCCGAAAGTGCGGGCAGATCCGAAAGTGTGAACACGGAGTTGGTGGCGTTGGAACCAATCACCGTGATGCTGCTGATGGAAGCGGGCGTCGTTCCCGTGTTTCCCACCAGGAATCGCAGCGACGAGGCGGCGCCAATTGCAGCCGGATTCACGCTGATTGTTCCGCCAGCCAATACCGTGGTCGAAACAGGCCCGATGACGTAGGAATAGTTCAGGATTGAACCAAGGCCGTTGGCTGTGAGTTCAAACGCGTCATCGCCGATGCGGAGTCTCCCGCTCACCCGGGCGGCCTGCGTGGGGGTGAACGTTACGGTAGTGGTTGCGGATTGGCCTGGTTGCAATGTGAGCGGCAGAAACGGTGCATCAGTCAATGCGAGCGAGACACCCTGTACTGCGATAGCCGTGATTTTTCCATCGGCATTCCCATTGTTCCGAACCCGGACGGTGATCGAACTCTTGTCGCTCACCTGCGCATCCGGGATGGTGAGCAACTGATTCGGCTGGATCGGCGTGGCGCGGTCCGTAACCAACTCATAAGCGTAAACCGGTCCCGACCCGGAGCCTTGCAGGACGAAATCGACCCGCCGGTTTACAAATTCCAAGGAACCGGTGCCGGTGGCCGGGTCAAGCTGCGTTGGTGTAAAGGCGATGCTAAACCGAAATTCCCGGCCGACGTCGATAGAGGTGTCCGCCAACGGGATTCCGATGGCCTGAAACAGTGCGCCGGTCACCTTCGCGGACTTGATGAGACCTGGCGCGGTGCCGCGGTTTGAAATGACGATTACCGAGTTGCTTGTAGTGCCGACCGGGGTGACGGGAAAGCTGACGATTACTCCGTTAGCCAGAGGCGTCGCATTGCCGCCCTGCGGGATGTAACCGAGCGTGAATTCGGGCGCAGTGCCGGTGAGGTTGATAGCAAGTATTCGTGTTGTCTTACCTTCCGTGGCGCCGAGTTCCAGCCGGGCATTTTGCCGGTTGCTGTTCGTCGGAAGATAGTTGATTACCAGCGTAAGGGTGTCGTTCGGTTGAAGAACGACGGGCAAATCCGGCAACCCGGTGAAAGTAAAGTCCAGGGCGCCCGTGAAGCTCGAACTGGTAAACGTGGCGCTGGTGGTGCCGCGATAGGTGATAGCGAGCGTCGCGGTGGTTGCAACCCCGATGGCGTCGGCGGGCATACTGATAGTTCCGCCGTCCGCAAACGCCGTCACCGTCTGCCCTTGCTGCAACCGGAACACGAAAGGACTGGCGGGCTGCGCGGCTGCGAATGGCGCGAAAGCGGCCATCCAAACTGCTGTGAGTACTGCTAAGGAAAGCGATCGCATGGGGTAGCGGTTCCTCTTAATTGCCGGTCGTGCCGGCCGGCACGAAATAAACGCCTGGGCTATTTGTATTACTCAGTACCTGCAGCGGAGTTCCCTCGGAGTCTTCGTTCAATCGAAAAATGGAATCGGAAATCCTGCTCAGGCCGGAAGGTTCGAAATCAAGGAACAGCGCGAATGCAGTGGCGCCCGAGTCCAGCCGGTAGGCGGTGACCGTCTTGTCTTCCGCGCTCGCCACCAACACCATGGACTCATCCTGGGAGAGTGCAAGGCCCGACGGATCGGGGACGCCCGAGGCAAACACGACGGCGCCGGTAGCATCTGGATAATTCTGTATACGGAGAATCTCGCCACGGGAGCGGTCGGCAAAGAATAGATCGTTCTTCGCGATGGCAATAGCGCTGGGACGCTGCGACCGGGAAAGAAGTCTCGCCGCTGCACCCTCTACCAGGACATAGACGCCATCTCCTTCCACTCCAGCATAGACACGGCCGGCCCCATCGACTGCCAGCGCCAGCACGTTACCGGATATGGACCCCGGTTTCCTCAGCCCTCCATTTCGCCAGGTCTGGACCGCACCCGACTTGGAACTGTAAAGCGCTGCGACGGTGGAATCACTGCTCCAGAGAAACCTGTCCGCCCCGGGGATCGCGTCCAGTTCGGCTTCCACCGGAGACGCCCCGTCGATGCCCGTGAAAAACAGTCCGCGACCATCCCGTACGCCGATTGCCAGTTTGTGATTGGGGGACACTGCCGCGACATCAAGGCCCGACGCTATGGCATCTCCCAAGTGCGCCGATCCGGGCACTCCCAGAATCGACCGGATTGCCCGCGAGCCACTATGGAAGACTGCGCCGGAAACCGGACCGCTGAGGTCCGCTCCGTGCGCGCACATCGTCAGTGTCAGAAGACTTGGGATCAGAACATTTCGCTTTATCATCGATAGCACCTGATTGTAGGGATGAGCTGCCGCTTATTTGGGACCGGCGACGGTGATGCCGCCAGACGATATCACGATCGGATTCAAGACGGCCGCCGGACTTCCACCTCCGCGGCTGGCCGCGGCGGCGCCCCCGGCAATCGCTCCGGCACCCAATACCGCAAGAGTGATCCACAGAGTCTTGTGGCTATTGGAAGTGGCATTCTGGCCGCGTTTTCCTAGAACGTTGGTCTGCGGGATGACAGCTACGGCCGACTTGCCCTGGTAGTTGGCCATCACCTTGATGTTGAATTGTCCTTCTTCGTTATTCGGGGCAAGGCCTCGCGTGGCCGCTCTGCCGTCCGGCCCGGTCTGAACAACCAAGGCTCTCAGCCAGTCGTCAAAAGCCGCGCCCGGGCCGGTCCATGGCACCTGGAAGATTACTTCAGCGCCAGCTACGGGCTTATCGTCCGCGTCGCGGATTTCGACGATGGGCTGCTCGGCGAATTTTCGTACGATGGAGTTGGTGCTGTTGGCGCCTTTGATAATGACGATCTTCAGTCCATCGGATGCCGGCTGTGCCGGTGGCGAGGCTGGCTTAAGAGCATTCTCTTGAGGAAAAAGCGACGGCGGCAACAACATGGCGACCGTCAGAACCAATGCAAGCGGAGAATTCAAACGCAACGTGCCCTCCAGTGGAAGGCTCAATATATCACGGTTTGAATCGGGAAGTCCAAAGTGCCGTTGGCGCGTTCCGTTGACGTGAACTTCCAGAATAGTAGTCGTGGCAAGAGGCAACGCGTCCTCTGGATTTACCGTTTGACCGCAACGATGATATAAGGAGTTACACTTCAAGATCCGGAAATATGCGACCTGCTCCCTTGCTGATCCACGGTCTCAACAAAATACACGAGATCCCACTTCGGGTCTATGCCACTTCGGGTCTATGAATGATGCTGGAAGCCGGCCCAAATAAAGGCCCTTCTTCGAATCGAGGGATATTTCCGCCGTTTGACAATCTTCGAATTGAGTCACATGGCGGTATCGTTATCGAATCCACGAAACTCCCTCCGGAGCATCCACTTGGGCGGAAGCGATGAAGTCACGCCCCGGCTCCGCCAATGCTGCTGCAGCCAGTTGGACTTTGGGTGGCCGCGACTCCCCGGAGATGAGTGCATGATGCGCTCCCTCCATCCCTTTGGCGTTTGTGCGCTCCACTAAAAGTTGCTGAAAGTCCCGGCCCAACAACGAGCATTCTTCTTTCCAACGGCGGCTAAAACCCACGGCGTGGACACCGAAGGCCAAATCCTGACTGTACACGTCGTCCGCAGCGTCAACCGTCTGTTTCCAGGACTCGAGAGCGCGTCGCTCGGCGGCAAACGCATCGTCAAAGTCAGCTAAATTGCCGGTTTGCTTGAATAAGCTGTAGTCGACACCCGCCAGAAGCCGCCAGGAGTGAAATCGCGACAACCGCGCTGGAATTTTCAAAGCGGCCACAGTAGACCGGAACTCGTTGTTCGCGCGGCTACCGATCTTCATCTCAGCCTGCGCGGCCTCAGACAGAACAGCGTCTGCCGTTGCCGCAAACCACCGGCTGGTCTCCTACGGCCGCCGCCTAGCGCTGTCAGGGCCGGAAACTATACTTTTGGCTTCCTCGCGGACGTTCATAAACTGCCGGATGTCGCTGCCATCCTCGGCCGCGTACTGCATCAGGTTTCCCTGCCGGCTTATCTCCGCCCAACCACGGGTGGCCGGAAAATGTTGATAACGATAGCTCGCTGCCACGATGCGCGGCAGAACGTTGCCGGCAAGATGCAGACCCTTCATTAGGTGAGGCGCCGCCCGCGGCCCGAAGCGGTTGTCGAACTCGCGGGTCCGATCACCGTGAGCCGGAGTTTTGCAATACAACGCATCCGGCCGGATTATAGTGACGGCGACTACCGCTCTACATTTGCGTAATTGAATCGAGCGGCGTTTGCCCCGGTTCCCATCGTGGCAGCGTCCGGGGCGAGCCTTCGCCCGGGGAGCGCGGGCAATGGTGAGTATCGCGGTCCAGGCCAGTGGCGCATCGATTTCAGTCCGGGCAAAAACTTTGCGGTCGCTGAGCGGAGACAGCTTCAGATTCGCTTTGACTGATTCAACGCGACAAACCGCATCAATTACATGGGACTTTCCAGTAACGTTAACGCGGCGAACTTTGGCCGGCTGACCAGCAGCCGCGGCGCGAGGGTCGTACGGCTAAACGCGCACCTGCGATTCTGACCGTCGCACCACAGTCCGTCGCACCACAGTCCCTGGGATAATGCGGTAAAATTGGGTCCATGAATTACTACGGAGCAAAAGAATTAGCAGCGAGCTTTCGCACAGTGCGGAAGAACACGATCACGATTGCCGAGGAAATCGGCGAGGAGCACTACGGTTTCCAGGCGGCGCCCGGCGCTCGAACGGTAGCTCAGACACTTACCCATATCGCGCTCGGTCCCAGACTGTCTAAGCAGATCCACGGAATTGAGCATCTGGCGACCCTGGAAGGCTTCGATTTCATGGGTTTCTTTGGCAAATTGATGGCTGAAGAGCAGACGCCGCGAGGGAAGAAAGAGATTATCGCCCTTCTTGTTGAAGGCGGCGAGGGCTTCGCGAGCTGGGTTGAAGGCCTGCCGGACGAGTTTCTGGCCGAGACGGTGAGTTTCCCCGCCGGAATGATTCCTCCGTCTAAGTCCAGGTTCGAGATGATTCTATCTGTGAAAGAGCATGAGATGCATCATCGGGCGCAGTTGATGATGATGCAGCGCATGATGGGCATCGTGACGCACCTGACTCGGGCGATGACTGCGCGCTTTGCAGAGATGCAAGCGGCGGCCGCGGCGAAAGCTTCCGCCTGATTATCGGCGCTTTGCCGGCGGCAAAACGGGCAAGCGGGAGTGCAATCGGTCCTGAGAGCGGCTAGAGAATCAGGCAGGCTTCATCTGTGAAGTTGAAGCCTGCCTGCGACTAAGGGACTAGTCGAACCAGGGTAGGAAGCTAATCAGCGGAAGAACATCCGTTCCCTGAAGGCGTACGGCATCCAGTTTCCGGGGTGAGATGCGCAGCAGACTCAGAACGGTGGGTGCGATCTGAATGGTCTGGACCGGCGAGGTCACCGTCTTCATTCCGACGCCCGGGATAGCTACCAGAAGCGGCACATGCGTATCGTTTTCTCCGAAGCCGCCGTGCTCCGCCAACACTGTGCTGCCGAGCGTTGGCTCATAGTTCAGGCCTGTGTTGGCCACCACCACGATGTCCGGGACAGCCGGGTCCACCAGCGGGTCGGGGAAGAGCAACTTTAAGGATGCACCCGAGAGAACCTGCCCGATTCCGGCGAGGTTTTGGTTGGAGACTTGCGTCAGGGCCGCCACTACCGCGGCCGTCTTGGACTGATCGGAGAGCCAGATGTAAGCATTGGATTTCTGGGTTATTTTGACCCCAAGCCCGGCCTGCACGCCATTCACGATGGCGGGAATAACGGAAGTAAGAACCACGGTGCGCCGCGTTGGATCAAGCGCTGTCTCGCCGTGCTTGGCGGTAATAATGATGGCGGTGGAGTTGTATAGATTCTTAGTCTTCAACTCAGTCACCATGCGGCCGATAGCGGTGTCAACGTAGTTCAAGGCGTCCGTCATGGAGATGCTGGGTGTGCTTAGGCTGTCTACGTATCCGCCGGGCGCGTTCTTTTTGGCCGCGTTGATGATCTGGAAGTTCATTCCAAAAATGGCAGGAACAGGAGCGGTGACGGCGCCCGTGTGGTCCTTGCCGTCGATCTGGTTGATGATCGATACAACCCGGAGCTCATCGAAAGTTTTCGTCTTCAAGTTATCCGCGAGTGTGTTGTTAAAGGCGATCTCCGGAACGTACAGATCATCCACTCCAGTGCCGGATGGACCGTTCAGGAAGTCGTAGGAAGGCCGCTTTTCCGAGTATGCCGTCCGCTGGTGCGTGGCTTTGATAACTTCGAAAATCGTGTTTACCCGGAGCATATTATGCGGATAGACGGGCGTACATCCTTTCGCGGGATCTAACGGGAGTTTCGTTGGATCGATTCCACCGGCGTCCAGCAGAGTGGGGAATTTGTCGATGCCCTGCTTCAGATCGATCACGGTGCCCAGTTTTGCGCACGCGGAACCGGGAGGAGACCATTTCCGGTTGTAGGCGTCGTCGTAGTACATTCCCGTCACGGACGGCGTTCCGCCAGTGACAATGCCCGCCATTGCTGGAATGGAATCCGACGGTTTGGTCGTAGAAGCGTTCGTGTAGTTATACCCGTTCTGGCTAAGTGTAGCCAGGGTAGAGCCGGGATTACTTGCAATGTAGTTAGCGAGATCTAACGAGTGCATACCGTCGACACTGATCAGCAGGACGCGTTTTGTCTTGAAGTCGTTCAGGAAGTCCTGAAAGAAGTCAGCGTACAGGTTGGATACTGCGGCAGTCGAGAGGCAGCAACAGACCGCGAGATACTTTAGATGAACCTTCATTGTCATTTTCCTTTGGCTTCCAAACTTTGGTAAGGGAACTTCAGCTCTAGTTCCTGAATCGGAAGATACGCGATTTGCGACACTGTAACAATAGGCCTTCGGGGCTAAATGACCTTAGATTGGCCCATTGAATCAATGAGATACGAAAACGTAAGGTATTTTGAGAAACATTCTAGTTGAATTTTGTGCCTCCACCGCAGATATGGAGCCAATCCAGAGTGGGGTCTTCGTAACGTTAGCAGGTAGGAGGATTTCACGTACTCCCAACTAGTACACCCTAGATCGGGCTTGGTGTAGTGTTAGTGCTCGCTTTGCACATTTTCCAAATAGGTGTAGCCGTGAAGGCCGTCTTCGTAGAATTTCAAGAGGCGGCCGGATTCTTCATAGCCGATCTTTCCTTCTCGAAGAGCCTGTTCGACATCTTTACGGTATTGCTCGAGCAGAGCGGTGGATTTGAACTGGACGTAATCGAGCACCTCGCGGACGGTGTCGCCGGGGATTACCGCGTCGAGCATTACTTCCCCGGTTTCGCCCAGGCTGACGTGCACCGCGTTGGTGTCGCCGAACAAATTGTGCAGATCACCCAGAATTTCCTGGTAGGCGCCTAGGAGGAAAGCCCCTAGGAAGTAAGGTTCGCCGTTGAGGGAATGGAGCGGCAGAGTCTTCTTGACGTCCCGGCGGTCGATAAACTGATCGACTTTGCCATCGGAATCGCAAGAGATATCACCGAGAACGGCATGGCGGGTTGGCGGCTCGTTCAGGCGGTGGATCGGCATGATGGGGAACAATTGCTTAATAGCCCAACTGTCCGGCATGCTCTGAAACAGGGAGAAGTTGCAGAAGTAGGTATCCGAGAGCAGGCTTTCGAGGCCTTCCAGCTCTTCCGGGAAATAATCCAGATCCTTGGCGAGTTTCTGGATGCGATGGCAGATGGCCCAATAGAAGTTTTCGGCCAGACTGCGCTGCACCAGCGGGAGGTAACCGAGGCTGAACAGGTTCAGCGCCGAATCCAGCGATTGCTGTGCGTCGTGAAAACTTTCGAGGAGGTTCTTATTGCTGAGCGAGCGGAACGTCTCCTGCAGATCGATGAGCGGCTGCTCGGCGTCTTCGGGCAGCTCCAGAGTAAGGTTTGGCTCCCCAAATCCGCTCACGCCCAGTACGTTGAATACCAGGGCGCTGTGATAGGCGGCAACGGCGCGGCCGCTTTCGGTAATGATGGTGGGGTGCGGCACTTCGGCTTCGTCGCACACATTCTGGATATGGTAGACGATGTCGTTCGCATATTCCTGAAGCGTGTAGTTGACGCTGGATTCAAAGTCGGTTTGGGAGCCGTCGTAGTCCACGCCGAGCCCGCCGCCTACATCCATAAATTGCAGGCCCGCGCCGGCGCGCTTGAGTTCAACGTAAATCCGCACCGCTTCACTGACCGCAGCTTTCACCTGGCGGATGTTGGTGATCTGGCTGCCGAGATGGAAATGCAGCAGCACCAGACAATCGGCCATACCGAGTTCGCGAAGCTGTTCCAGCGCGCGCAGGGCTTCGGTAACGGTAAGCCCGAACTTTGACCGGTAGCCGCCGGAGGACTTCCAGCGCCCCGATCCGCGGCTGGCAAGCTTGATACGAATTCCAATAGTGGGACGCACACCGACGCGAGCGGCGTGTTTGACGATGAGATCGAGTTCGGTGTATTTCTCGACTACCGGGGTGATCTGCCTGCCGATTTTCTTGGCATGCATCACCATCTCGATGTATTCGTCGTCTTTGAAACCGTTGCAAATGATGGGCGTCGCGTTGTTGGCGATCGCCATCACGGCCAGCAACTCGGGCTTGGAGCCCGCTTCCAGCCCAAATTCATAGGGCTGGCCGTATTGGAAAACTTCCTCAACCACCTGGCGCTGCTGGTTCACTTTGATGGGGAACACGCAGCAATACTTTCCCTGGTAGTTGTGTTCGGAAATTGCGCTTTGAAACGCGCCATGAATCTCGCCAAGGCGATGCTTTAGAATTTCGCCGAACCGCAGCAGGATGGGCGGAGCGATGCCGCGAAGGACCAGCTTGTCGAGAAGCTCTTTCAGATCGATCTTGCGGTTCTTCTCCTTGTTCGGGTGCACAAACAAGTGCCCGTTGTCGCCCACTGAGAAATAGCCCTTTCCCCATCTGGCTACATCGTAGAGTTCACTGGCATCGGTGGTGGTCCAACGCTCGGTTGGCTCGAAGATCTGGATTCCATCGGACATTTTGACGTTCAACTCGTAATCGCTCCCTGAAACTGATATCCCTAGAATGATCGCATGCGATCATTACATTTTGATACGAACTTTTCTGGTTCTGGCGCTATTTTTCGCCGTGTGGTCCGGCGGTGCGGTTTATGGAGAAACCGCGATGCTGGAGTGCATTGCCGACATCTCCATTCCTTCAACCGATGGTCATGCGGTGGAGTTGCGGTTGCCGCAAGCGATTCTGATGAACTTCCGATTTGCCGCGGTCCGGGATTGGGCGGTAACCAAGGCGACGCTGCTGCTGCATTTGGCGGGAGGAGATCCGCTGCGGTTGGTGGACGTGGCTACGATAGTGGCGGCATGGGATGAGAAGCCGGCGGGAAGCGTGGATATCCGGAAGTTGCAGTTTCTGAGCCATAAAGTGCAGAGCAAGCCGGACGGGTGGATCAGCATTGAGGTGGAACCGTCCCTGGTGGAGATGTTGACCGCGGGAAAAGGGACCGGCTTGGCGATTCGCGACCGCTCCACATCCCGCCAGCATACGATTCATTCGAGGGAGAGCGTGCAGTTTATGCCGTACCTGATTGTGGAAGGGAGGCCACGCTAGAATTCGCTTATGGGATTAGAAGGAAAGGTAGCACTGGTGACCGGGGCGAGCAAAGGCGTCGGGAAGGGAATTGCGCTGGATCTGGCGCGGAATGGCTGCGATGTCGCGGTGAACTTCCACTCCGACGCGGCGGGCGGCGCGGAGACGGTGCGGGAGATTGAGGCTTTGGGCCGGGCGGCTCTCGCGGTGAAGGCGAACGTGGGTGTCGCGGCCGATGTCGACTCGATGATGGCTGCGGTTCTGGCGCGGTTCGGAAAGCTGGATATCCTGGTGAACAACGCTGGCGTGCAGACCTGGAAACCGCTGCTCGATTTGGAAGAAAGCGAGTGGGACCGGACCATCGACACGAATCTGAAGGGGTGCTTCCTTTGCACGCAGCGGGCGGCGCGGCATATGAAGGACCATGGCGGCGGACGCATTGTGAATATTGGGTCGGGATGCAATAAGCTGGCGTTTCCAAATCTGGTGGATTACACGGCTAGCAAGGGCGGCATTGAGATGCTGACTAAGGTGGCCGCGGCGGAATTGGGGAAGTACGGAATCACCGT
>JANXXV010000151.1 GCA_025350445.1 Bryobacteraceae bacterium
TTAACAGTGTGATGAGCTTCATTTGAGCGGGACACTTTCGTGATCGTGAATGGTCTGGCGTTCGTTGTTGTCTTCCGGGCTGACCAGCCTGCGGCGGCCAGTGATAGCCTGCGAAGATTCGTCGGCTTTAAACCGCCGGAACAGCTTCTCTTCGCGGGCGGTTTGCTGTTCGTCGCCCAGACCGCGGTAGGCGAGCATCAAAGTATAGTGCGCCTGAACGTCTTCCGGATCGACTTGCAGCACGGCCTGCAGCGACTTCACAGCCTCGGCGTATTGCTTCCTGAGGAACAGAATACGGCCGATCTGGTTGAGGTTCACACGGTCGCGTGGATACTTGGCTTCCACCGTGCGTAGCGATTGCAGCGCGCCATCGTAGTCACCGTCGGCCTTCTGGACCATGCCTTGAAAGAAGTAAACCCGCGCCAGAGAATTATCCAGTTGCATGGCTTTGGCAAGGAACGGCTTAGCACGGTCTGTTTCGCCTTCCTGAACCAGAGCGCGGGCCACGTTCAGCCAGCCGTCGGCATAGCCTGGCTCGGCTTCGGTTACTTTGGTGAAAGCGTACTCGGCTCCCTTCAAATCACCTTGCAACAACAATCCAATGCCCCAGTCGTTCCATCTTTCCCGATCTTCTTTTCGCACAACGGGCTGCCATGTAGTCTCCGTCCCGGAATCGCCGACATTGAGTTTGGCTACGCTCTGCGCCAGCGTAATGATGGGAACATCCGGGATGTGATCCTTTATCGAGCCGGAGACATTTTTCGGAATGTTGGAGGCATCGAAACTGTATTCGCGGCTATCATGCGCAATGCTTACCAGGCTCGGGTCCTGGCCCGCTTTCGGCTCGCCGGCATAGGCGTAGTTGGTGAAATAATGCGAGAACTTCCGGTAGTTGAGCTTCGCCGTCAATGTGACCGGGCCCTTCACTCCTGGCGGAAGCTTCACGCGGAAGTGCGCAACATCGGCTGCGCCCGGCGGAATCAGCCGCACATAAAGCACGCTCCGTGTTTGAAACGCATTCCGCTTGTTAATGGGATTGCCCTCCGCATCCAACTGATACGACCGGTAGAAATGTGCGCCGGATTCGACCGGCCCCTTGCCGTTGTCGTCCGTGCGGCCGCTCCAGAAAATGGTCTTGCCGCCGGAATCCTTCCCTTCCAGTTCCAGCCAGACGTCGAAAGAATCCACGGTGCCGCCGGGAAAGAAGTGTCCGATCTTGCGCGTCCGGACCACCACGTCTACACGGACGTTGGATCCCGATTGGAATATTGCGCCGGCCTGGTCAACCGGAGCGGTGACTTTACCAGGTTCGCGGATCGTAACCTGTCCCGTTTGTTCCGCCTCTTCGCCGACAGCGAAGGTGGACGAAAGCTGCGGACCCTCTGTCCGGCGGCGCTGCATTCCCGTTTGGCCGGTAGCGGCCTCTACTGGAGATGCCGCGAAGATATCAACGGTGATGAAGCCGGACTTCAGCAGCTTTTCCGTGGCCGCCATTTGTAGATGATCCTGATTCGCATAGGAGACGGCCATATTGGCGGCGGCAAAACGATGCGAATGAATCTGGCCAGCCTTGTTGCCCGGGTCTTGCGACGCCACTTGCGGCATGTGGCATTCCGAACAGGTTGAGCTCTTCGGCGGATAGTAAAACGACCGCGCGCCCTGCCCTGAGACACCGCTTGCCTGCCAATTGTCATAGTCGTTGAAACCGCGCAGCCAGCGGTAGTTATTCACCGGGACATCCAGATGCACCTTGTGGCAGGAAGAACAAAACTCGGCGCTATCTTCCCGCATAAAAGGCTTCATGAACGTATCGCGATGCGGCTTTGGATTCAGAAACGTCAGAAAATAATCGATCTGCCGGATGTACTTGTTCTTACTGGACGCCAGTTCGTGCAGCGGCGGATATTCGATGGTGAAGCCGCCATTGCCCATGGAACCGTTCACGTGCGTGATGGAGTGGCACGACACACAGCCCAGGCCGTTCTGCGCCTCGGGGGTATCGATCTGGTCCTTAATCGGCTTTTCAAACCGTCCGTTGAAGAAGACTGCGTGATCGTGGCAGCCGGCGCACCACTTGGTGCTCTGCACGCCATTCACCGTCTGCATGTACTCGATGGACTTCCGGTAAAACTGATTGTTAAACGATGCAAAGTGATGCATCGAGCTCTTCCACTGCTCGTAAATATCCTTGTGGCAGGAGCCGCAGAGCTCAGAATCCATGAAGAAGGCCGATGGAATCGTGGTCCCAACGTTTGTGTTCGCCGAAGAAGGCCAGAACGGAGATTTCGGCCCGGCGCCTTCTTCCTGCATTGATGTGGGAACCGTGAGCGGATTGCGGATTCGCGTATTCTTCGGGAGCGTGCCATACCGCACGGCAACAATCACCGCAGCCACCGCGACGAACGCGACAACGGCGCGCCGCGACTCCTTCCACAACACATAGCCGGCCGCAACCGCCAACACGCCGGCAATACTGTGCGCTATCAGCAGCCAGAAATTGGGCCGTGTATTTCCCAGGTACATCAACGCCAGGCCAAGTAGCGCCGAGACAACGAGACAACCGATCCAGGCGACTTCCGCGCTTCTGCGATATAGCCAAACGGCGCCTATCGTCAACACTACGCCGAGCACAAGGTGCAGCAGCGCGTTCGCCATGTAAAAGACTGTGGGCGACGGCAGCGCGAGCAGGTAGACCGTGTTGATCAGCAGAATGAAAAAGAGAACAGCGAAAGCGCGTTTCAGCATTGTGGTTTACGTGAGCCTCGCCCCTTCCAGATATAGCCAAACGGCGCCTATCGTCACCACTATGCCGAGCGCGAGGTGTAGCAGCGCGTTCGCCACGTAGAAGACTGTGGGCGACGGCAGCGCGAGCAGGTAGACCGCGTTGATCAGCAGAATGAAAAAGAGAACAGCGAGAGCGCGTTTCAGCATTGTGGATTAAGTGATCTTTGCCCTTTCATGAAGGCACTGTTCCCGCGGTTCGGCACCAATGTCTTACGGCCGTAAGGCAGTGGTCGGCAAAGATATTCCATGACGCGGGTCTCAGCATCTTTTAATTAAGTGGACGAATTAATCGTAGCGCGGGACGAGTGTTGTACCGCTCCCGATAGGCGGCGTGCCCCGGATCGGCGGGGTAGTGCTCCGCCGCCGGATATGGAAACCGCGACATGGAGTGGAATGGCAGCGGATCGGTAGTCTGCGAAAACGCCGTATTGGCGTCGCGGTCCTTGGCCCAACCGTCCACCAGCAGCAGGAAATCGCGCGTCCAACCGGGCGGCGCCGCCGCTATGGATTTCGCGTCAAACCGCAATTGCAATTCGTCCCCCGATCCCATGACGATCAGCTTGTCATCCACCGCGCGCGCCAGTTCGCTTACATCGCCGTAACGGGTATAGTGGCCGGGCGTGGGATTCCAAAGCGACGTGGGCGTTGCATCGTTGTAGGAGAAAGCTTCCGGCTGCTTGCGTTGCGGGTCGATCCGCGACGGAGAAAAGCCACGGAAGCGCAGACTCGCCGCGCTCAGCGCCAGCACCGTTTGTTTAACCGGCGGCGCAGCCGTGTCCTCGCTGAGGAAGATTTCGTCCCAATAGACGCAGAGATTGGTGACGATTCGAACCTCGCGGGAATCGGAGAGAAACTTGCCGGTGAGGTCGACCACGATGGTTTTCGGTTTTCCCGCCGGCATCCCCATATCTTCGATTACGGTGGTCCAGGTACCGTGCTTATCTTTTACTTGCAGGTAGGGCGGCACCAGTCCGCCTTTGCCTTCCTGGGCGACGCCGAGAAACGTGCTGCCGTCCGCCCAATCAACCCAGCCGCTGAGCACCATCACCGCGCGGTTCCGCGGCGAGGCTTCCTTGCCGAAATCCAGGTCCAGCGTATGGAGTTGCGCAACGCCTGTAAGCGTGCGATCAAATCCATCGGGATAGGTGCGGTCCCTGCCGGCCAGCTTGGCGCGAACATCACGGCCCGCTTCGTCCTTGGCGCTTACCGCGTGCTTGCGATTCTTGACACCAAACAAGCGGAACTCGGGGAACGGCGGACCCTTGAACTTTTCGTTGGTGTAGATGGCGGTATCCGCAGGGTGGTCAACCGCGATCAGACGGATGTGGTCCAGGTAGGCCACCTCGCTCAACTCCTCCGTAATACGAACCTGGTATTCGCCGTTTACCGGCTTGAGCGATCTTCCGTCGATCTGAATGTATTCGTCGTGATCCACCGGGAAATACTGGCCCTCACCGGAGCTTGCACCCAGCGGGGCCACGCCCAGCACGTCGGTAATGTATTCGAATCCGGTTCCATTCCACGTCCAGATGATAGGGCAGGACCCGGACAGGCGCTGCGCCTCTTTGTAATAGTTCTCCTTGCCGGGCAGTTGCTTCATCTCGTTCTGGATCAGGCCGTTGGGCCAGGTGATGCGGACGGTATCGATGGATTTTTCAGATCCCAGGCCGAACAACAGCGGCTGCCCCTGGTAAACCTGTTTCTGATATCTGACGCCGGCTTTCACTTCCACCTCCGCTCCAGGGGACGTTTTCAGATTCTTGATGCCTGCCAGCCGTACCCGGAGCCATTGATTTGCGGGCGCCGTTTCATTGGCGAGCACACGGACGCCCGTGGGCGTCAGGCAGGCTAGATCGGTCCCTGCCATAGCGGACTTTCGGCACTCCGCTGTAGCGGCCGGGTGCTTCGCTTCGGAAAACTTATTGTTTCCGAGATTCCTTTGCACGCCCCCGCCGACGATCAGGTCTTGCACTCCGCGATTCTCCAGGTCGGTTAAGCTGAAGCCTTGTTCCGCCGTGCGCGCCGCAAGCGTTTCCGGAGCTGCGAACACTGCCTTGTGGTTGCTCATCAGGCTGACGCCGGTTGCGGTCGCGAAAACCAGGTCGAGCGAGCCGTCGTTGTCGATGTCAACCGCGGTCAACTGCGTGGCGCCGGGCGGCAGCGCGAGGGGCTGGGCCGTGTAGGCGCCGGATAGCTGATCGCGGTACAGAACACCCGCGTGATCGCGATAGGAAACCGCCAGGTCGAAGCTCTTCGAATCGGCAGCGGCCCGGATCGGCGCGGCATCCAGAGCCTCGCCCGCGGCAAACGGAAAATCCGTCGTGTGGTCTTGGAATCCGGCAGCGCCTTGATTGCGGAAGAGCATCGATTTCTTGCCTAACAGGACCAAATCCAGGTCGTAGTCGTGGTCATAGTCGAGCCAAACCGCTTTTTCGAAGCGCAACGGCGGCAGATCCGCGGCGAACTTCTGGAACTTGCCCTTGACGTTAACCAGAAGCTTCGGGCCGGCCGGGGTCAGGACGCAGAGGTCGGGCAGGCCATCATTGTTGAAGTCCCCGGCGCTAATGGAAATCGTATCTTTCAAATCCGATACCACGGTCCCCGGCTCAATCCGGATTCCTGCCGCCGACCAGGTGAGCAGTTTTGGTTTTCCGTCTCCATTGACGTCGATCCAGAGCATCCCGTCAGCGGCCGTTCCCGTGCTCCGCTGGCGGAATTTCAGGTCGGCCGCCTTGTCTTGTGGAGCACGATTGGAGATGATCTCGTAGATCTCGGAGTAATCGCTCCATTCCACGTCTTCGGGAATTGCAGCGCCCTCCATCTGCTTTTTCAGCCGCTGGAATGTTTCCAGTTCGGTGCGGGCTTTCTCAGTCTGTCCGGTAGTGCGGAAAGCGTTGTAGAGCTGGAAGTGGGGCGCGGCCAGGCCGGGATTCAAACGGGATGCCGTTTCAAACTGCCCGATCGCTTCGTTCGTCTTACCCGCCAGTTTATAGAGCGCGCCAAGATTGTAATGCGAAATGGGTTCGTTTGGTACTAATGCCACCATCTTTTCCATCTGCGCGCCGGCCTTCTCGGAGTCGCCCTGTTTCTTGAAGACGATACCGAGGTTGAACCAGGTGTGGGGAATCGATGGATCGGCCTTCTGCACCTTCTCGAGCTCGGCGACACCCTCAGCGGTCTTCCCTGCCCTTAAAAGTGCCAATCCGAAATTGAGGCGCTCGCGGACCGAATCGGGTTTGAGCTTTAGCGCCTGGCGGAAGGTTTCCACCGCTTCGGCCTGCGTGGTGGTGTTTTCGTAGAATGCTTTGCCCAGATTTCGCAGGCGGGCCAGTTGGTCTTCGACGGGTTCGTTGGGCGCTGCGTGTAGAATGACGAGCAAAATCGCGACGGCGGCCAGGGGCGTCCAGAGTTTCATTGTTTTCAGTTTACTGCCGACTGGCATCGGGTTTCACACTTCAGTCGACCTTGGGTGCTCAACCGGTCTGGGGAAGGCGGCTGCTGACATCCTGCTAACGCGCGCGGCCCGGTTAGGTACGTAGCCCCGTATCCAGTTAGCTGCTCTGGACTGCCGGTTGGGCCGACATCGGGTTTCGGTTCGACTGGTGGCGTCGTTTCGCAATTTACGTTGACACTTGTTGACGCGCGCGGCCGGGTGGGTTCCGGGTCGTTTCGTAATTTCTCTTTTCGGAGTTTGGTAAGGCTGTTCATAGCCGTTTGGTGCATGCGGATGTAGGCAGTTTCATACCTTAAAAAGAGGTCGAGGGCTTTCTCGTCATTCGCCATCGCAGTGAAGGC
>JANXXV010000165.1 GCA_025350445.1 Bryobacteraceae bacterium
CGCTGAAAAGTCCGTTAGTTCTTCACCGCGACAAAAAGCGGTTGAGCCAACGCGTCCCCATTCACCGTAACGTTCAGCGGCACATCGCCATCCGCAACGCTGGCGGGAACCACAACGTTGAACTGATACACACCAACCAACCCCGGCGCGAGTCCAGCGAACATCATCTGCCCCGGGGCATCCCCGAATTTGAAACTCGCGGAAGCAGTCAGCGTGGTGAAGCCGTCCACCACCTTGCCCGCCACGGGAACGCCACTTTCGTTGACCGGTCCGAAACCCACGCCGTAGAAAATGAGAGTTTCGCCAGGCGCCGCGGGCGCCGCCGGAACACTGGGAATGTTTCCGCCGCTAACAAACGCGCCCGTGGCGGCATGAACCGCCGCCACATACTGCTTATCGCCAACCTTGAACGACGCCGGCGCAAGCAGACCGGGCGACAAAGGACTCACGTTCACCTTTACCGCTGCGCTGGACTGATTCTTGAAATTGACCAACACCTGGACCGAACCGCTGGTGGAAATGCCCGCCGGAACCTGTACGTTTACCTGATTGGGGCTTACGTAGTTCACGAACGCCTGCTTTCCGTCCACCGCAACAATCACTCCGTCCAAAGACACAGGCGCGTTGCCGTTGATGAAATCGGCCGTTGCCCATCCCCTGGTTGTCTCCGCAAGATTTGTCCCGTAGATCTCAATGAACGAACCCGGCGCAATCGAGGTGGAGCCACCAAAGCTTGACGCGCTGACAACCCCATTCGGCGTCACCGCGGGCGGCGGCAAAACGTAGACTGAGAACACCTGCACGTAATTCGAATCCAGGATGTCGCCACTGACATAATTCTGCAACGGGAGCTGATCGAAGGGAGACGCCAAGAACGAGCTCACCGAAACCGCGCCAATTTTGTTCATGACGGTCAGGCCGTCGGAACTGTTGATGCGCCCGAATACAGTGTAGGGGCCATCGCCATTGGTCGTCGCATTCAGGCCGGTGTTGCTCCCCAGGTTGAAGAACCATTGTGTGGTGGCGCTATTCTTGTCGCCGGACGAAAGCGCCATTGCCAGGGTACCCCGCAAGTTGGAGAGGCTGTATTCGTTAATCACAGCCGCATCCGCCGGAATCGCTACCCGGTTGTGATCGATCAATTGAAACCCGCCGCCTTGAATCGCGAAATTCGGAATTGCACGGTGAATGATCGAATTGTTGTAGGCGCCTTTGCTCACATATTTCAGGAAGTTCGCCACATTCTTCGGCGCGGACTCGGGAATCATCCTCACGTCAATGTCACCCAGGTTCGTGTGAAAGCGAACGATCGGCGGAGGAGCGGTCTGAGCGCAAAGAATCGGCGCAAAGAATGAAATGAAACCGACTGTGACGGCGATACGATTTCTCATGGAAGTTAACCGAAGTCTAGCGCATCTTTTTCGGCCGGCACTGAAATTGTAAAGCGCGTCGATTTAGAGCCGCCTCCGGGCGAAGAACCGTTGCAGCCGTTCCAAACACTCGGCCGCGCATACTCCTTCCACCACCTCCACCCGATGGTTCAACAAATCGGAATCCGCCAGCCGGAACTTGCTCCGGATCCCTCCGAAGCGCAAATCTCTTGCACCGAACACCAGCCGCCTCACGCGCGCATGCACCATCGCGCCGGCGCACATCGGGCACGGCTCCAGGGTGACGTAAATCGTCGATCCCGTCAGCCGGTAATTCCCCACTGCCTTCGCCGCCTGCCGGATCGCCAGCATTTCCGCGTGTGCCGTGGGATCCTGCCGCGAAACGGGACAGTTGTAACCCCGCCCCACAATCCGGCCGTCTATTACGACAACGGCCCCCACCGGAACCTCACCCGCACCCTCGGCTTCGCTTGCCAAAGCGAGTGCCGCCCGCATGAATTCTTCGTCTACCGATTCGGCGCTTTCGTCGGAGTAATCCGCCACTTCATCACTGTACCCGCTGCACGGCGGCGGCGTTAGCCTTAAAATTGATTTATGTTTCGCTACCTTCCGTTGATTCTGAAGAACGCCTTGCGCAGCCGCCGCCGAAGCATCCTCACTATTTGCAGTGTCGCGGCGTCGCTCTGCCTGCTTGGCGTCCTGATGGCGATTTATCACGCGTTCTATTTCGGCGAAGCCACTCCCGCGCAAGCGCTGCGGCTGATTACGCGGAACCGGATATCGCTCGCGACCGTGATGCCCATCTCTTACCGTCAAAAGATTCTTCAGGTGCCCGGAGTTCGCGAAGCCATGGTGATGCAGTGGTTCGGCGGCGTGTACAAAGAGCCGAAGAACGTTTTCGCCCGTTTCGCTATCGAACCGGCCCGCCTCTTTACTCTCTACCCGGAGTACATCACGTCCGACGAGGAAAAGAAAGCGTTCCTCCGGGAGCGAAGCGCGTGCATGATCGGCCGCGGCCTGGCGGACAAGTACAACATCAAGCTCGGTGACCGCTTGACGCTAGCGGGCGATATCTTCCCGGTCACCCTCGAATTCACCGTGCGGTCCATTTACGACAGCAAGGATAACAACGAGACCATGTACTTCAACCTCGACTATCTGTTCGAGAGCCTTCCGGCCGGCCGCCGGGACTTTGCGGGTACCTTCGTGGTGCTTGCCGACAACCCGAACTCGGTATCGGGAATTGCCAAGACCATTGACGACACTTACCGCAACGCGACAATTCAAACACGCACAGAAACGGAACAGGCCTTTCAATTGGGATTCATCTCGTTCCTCGGCAATGTGAAGGTGTTTCTGCTGAGCATCTGCGGCGCCGTCACCTTTACCATTCTGCTAGTCTCCGCGAACACTATGGCTATGTCCGTCAGGGAACGGGTACGCGAAGTAGGCGTGCTGAAAACGCTCGGTTTCACCAATGCATCCATCCTCGGAATCATTCTAGGCGAGGCGGCGTTCCTCTCCCTCATCGGCGGTATCGCCGGGTGCGTCATGGCCAGCGGCCTTACGTATCTGGTGCGGCAGGCGCCCGCCTTCATCATGCAGTTGAAGACACTCACATTGGAGCCGTCCGTGGCGGCGCTCATTCTGCTGGTAGGCGTCGTCATCGGCGTGGCCAGTGCGTTCATCCCCGCCTGGAATGCCTCGCGGACCCCCATTCTCGATTCGCTCCGCTACAGCGGATAGGAGCTGACACTATGGCAATTCCTCTGGCATACAATCTCCGCAACCTGACGGTTCGCAAGACAACTACGCTGATGACCGCACTCGGCGTGGCCCTCACCGTAGCGGTGTTGCTCGCGGTTCTGGCTCTGGTGGCCGGCTTGCAGACCGCATTTCAATCGAGCGGCAATCCACTGCAGGTGCTCATCATGCGCAAGTCGTCCACTGCCGAACTGAACAGCAATTTCAGCCGCGCGGCTTTTCAGGATCTGAAATTCAAGACCGGCATTGCACGCAACAAAGCCGGGGAGCCGATGGCGTCTCTGGAGATGGTCACGGTAATCAATCTGGAAAGCGTCGACAGTCCTTCGGGCATGAACATCACACTCCGCGGCATCACTCCAATGGGACTTGAAATGCGCGATGGATTGAAAATCGAATCCGGCAGATGGTTCCAGACGGGCCGCCGCGAAATCGTGGTCGGCAAGTCTATTGAAAAGCGTTACCCGAATGCGCATATTGGCGACAAGCTGAAATTCGGCCGCGGCGATTGGGAAGTGGTCGGCGTGATGAGCGCCGGCGAATCGGCAGTGAATAGCGAAGTCTTCGCGGACTTGAATCAGGTCAGTTCCGACTACAACCGCTCTGAGGTACTTAGCTCCGCGCTGGTCCGCGCCACCGACGAGGTTGCCGCCGCCGCCTTGATTAACGATCTCAAAACCGATCAGAAGTTGAATGTGGACGCCATCTCGGAAAAGGAATACTACGCCGCGCAAACCAACTCGGCCGCTCCCATTAAGTACCTTGGAATCTTCGTGGCTGTCATCATGACGGTGGGCAGTTGTTTCGCCGCCATGAACACGATGTATGCCGCGGTGGCGCGCCGCGCCAAGGAGATTGGTACGTTGCGCGTGCTGGGCTTTTCGCGCGGCGGTATTCTGCTCAGCTTTTTCGTCGAATCTCTTTTGCTGTCCGGCCTCGGCGGACTTATCGGCTGCCTTCTGGTTCTGCCGCTGAACAACATCACTACCGGAATTGGAAGCTTCACAACGTTCAGCGAAATTGCGTTTCAGTTCCGTGTAACGCCCGCCATCATGGTGATCGGTGTGTTGTTCGGCATTTTCATGGGAGCCATCGGCGGACTGTTCCCGGCACGCAACGCCGCAAAGAAAGAAATCCTGGTAGCCCTGCGCGAAGTCTAGACACCTATGGAATCTGAACTCAAAAGCCTGCGCATCGACCGCAGCGCGAAACGTTCGCCGGGCGAGCCCGCGGCTTGGGCCACGCGATGGATCGTTAGCGGCATCGTCCTGCTGATCCTGCTAGGCGCAGGCCGCTTCGTTTACGGCAAGCTCAATGCCGCCATCGAGGTGGAAACGTTTCGCGTCAAACCCGCGGCCGGCGCCGGCTCACAGCCGGGCAACACAATTATCCTGAATGCCACCGGTTACATCATCGCCGCGCACAAAATCCAGGTGGCATCCAAGGTGTTGGGACGCGTTGCCTGGATTGGTGTGGAAAAGGGCAATAAGGTGAAGGAAGGCCAAATTATTGTGCGGCTGGAAGACGACGAATACCGCGAACAACTCCAGCAGGCGCGCGGGAATCTGCAGGCGCTGGAAGCAAGGTTGAAGGAGCTGGAAAACGGTTCACGGCCGGAAGAAATCGCGCGCTCGGAAGCCGACCTCGCGGTAGGGCGCGCCGATCTTGAGAATGCGCGCGTCACTCTGAACCGGACCAAGGAACTTGCCCGCCAAGGGGTATCGTCCAAGCAGGCGGGCGACGATGCGCAGGCCCGCTTCGATAGTCAGGCGGCGCGTGTGAACGCGCTGGATAAGTCGTTCCAATTGGTCCGCATTGGTCCAAGGGTGGAGCAGGTGGATGCCGTCCGCGGCCAGATCGTGCAAGCCCGCGGCGCAGTCGATTTCGCCCAGACCCAGGTTTCCAACACCGTAATCAAAGCGCCGGTGACCGGGACGATTCTGGAACGCGCCGTGGAAAAAGGCGAATTCGTCACCACTAGTTTCGTGGGAGATCGTGGAGCCAAGGGCTACGTCGTTTCGCTCGCCGATCTGAACGATCTGCAGGTCGAACTCGACATCAACCAAAACGATTTCGCCAAGCTCGGGCCAAAACAGAAAGGCACCATCACCACCGACGCCTACCCGGACCGGAAATACGACGGAAGTATCTATGAGGTCTCGCCGGAGGCCAACCGCCAGAAGGCCACCGTGCAGGTGAAGGTGAAGGTGCTGAACCCCGACGATTATCTCCGTCCCGAAATGAATGCCAGTGTCGTGTTCTATAACGAGGAGAAGGCTGCGGCCGCATCCACCAGCGCGGCCGTTGCCAAGCCGGTTGTCTTCATTCCAGCTTCCGCGCTGAAGAACGATTCGGTGTTCCTGATCTTTCAGGGCAAGGCCGTTAAGCGCACCGTCAAAACCGGATCGGTCACATCGCAGGGCATCCGCGTGGAAGACGGCCTCATCGGCGGTGAGGATCTGATTCTGAATCCGCCGGCTGACCTTAAAGAAGGCGACAAAGTTCACGCTAAGGAAGACGCAAAATAAGGATGATCCCATGGCCGACGTTGTAATCGAAACCAAGAATCTAGGCAAGCTCTATGTCCGCGACGAATTTAAGGTTGTCGCATTGAAGAACGTCGATATCGAAATCCACAAGGGCGAGTTCGTCGCGCTGATGGGTCCATCCGGTTCCGGGAAGTCCACGCTGCTGCATCTGATCGCCGCGATGGATCGGGCGTCGGAGGGCGAAATCGCCGTGCTCGGTGAGAACTTGCGCGCGCTGAGTGACCGGGAGATAGCACACTGGCGCAACGTCCACATCGGATTCATCTTCCAGTCGTTCAATCTGATTCCGGTCCTCAGCGCCATCGAAAATGTAGAGCTGCCGTTAAAGCTCACCAACCTGAAGAAGAAAGAGCGTCTGGAACACGCCGCAACCGCTCTCAAACTCGTGGGGCTCGGTGACCGCTTGGGCCATCTTCCGCGCCAACTCTCCGGCGGCCAGGAGCAGCGCGTGGCCATCGCCCGCGCGATTGTCACCGACCCGGACTTGATCCTTGCCGACGAGCCCACGGGAAACCTGGATGCGCAATCGGCGCAGGATGTGCTCACCATGCTCTCCAAGCTCAATAGGGATTACGGCAAGACTATCGTCATGGTGACGCATGATCCGCACGCTGCTAAGTTCGCCAGCAAGATCCGGCATCTTGACAAGGGACTGCTACTCCCGGAAGGCGCCGAACCGGAGGACTGGGCCAGTGCATCCGCCGCGGTCGCACACTAGCTTGCGCCGCAGCCTGGCACTTCTGCTGCTGGCGGCCGCGTCACTCCACGCCTGGAATCGCGACGGCCACAAAACAGTCGCCTGGATTGCCTATCGGCATCTCTCGCCAGGCGTGAAGGTCCAGGTGGATTCCATCCTTCAGAACCATCCCGGCTACTCATCCTGGACAAGCGATCTGCCGGCCGGCGCCGATCCCGGTCTCGAAGCGTTTCTGCACAGTTCATATTGGCCGGACGAGATCAAAAGCGCCCCAACAATGTGGGATGACCTTGCGCGGGCAGCCCAACCAACTCCACTTCTACCCGGCTTCCCGGACATGAAAATGCACAAGAACTGGCACTACATCAATGTGCCTTATGCCGCCAGCGGGCACACCGGAGGGGAACCGGATCCGGTCAATATCGTGGCGCAGCTAGCCGCTTTGCGCACGCAACCTCTGTCGGCCTATAATCTGGCGTGGCTGGTTCATTTGGTTGGCGACGTTCATCAACCGCTGCATTGCGTCTCCCGCTTCACCGGGAATCATCGAAATGAAACCACCGGACAGGACCGCGGGGACCTTGGCGGCAATCTTTTTCAGATCGACGATCCGGCGAAGAATCTTCATGCTCTTTGGGACAATGCTTTGGGCACCATAAACTCGCGGACGGAGTTTGTGAACACCGCCGCGAGCCTGCCGGCAACGGCGGACTCGGTTGTCCGCCTGGATACGAACTCCTGGGTTGAGGAGGGCGTTGCTCTGGCAAAAAGCTTGGTCTATACCGTCGGGGATGACGCTGCCGGCAGCAGCCCTCCAAAAATCACCCCCGCATACCGGTCAGCCCTGCAACAAGCTGCCCGGGAACGAATTGCGTCGGCCGGTTACCGTCTGGCCGCACTTCTTAACGCTCGCTTGCAGTAAATCCACGGTTCAGCGTGTTCGCAAAAAACTGGATTCCCATTCCGATTGCCGCCCACACGATCCAATGCGAGAAAAACCCGTCGCCGATGGCGAACTCACCCGTAAAGCCGAGGTCCGCGCCAAGCCGCCAAACAGCCAGCACGAAGGCCAGCAACGACGCGGGTGTCATTAAGGCTATGCACAACCCCATCATTTGTAGCGAGCTGAACACCCGCAACTTATTCCGTCGGACTGTCGGCCTGTCTATGATTCTCATTGCTGTCCCTCACTAGACATACGCGTTTTATCGACAAATAGACGGTCATCGTGAGAGAAAGTTTTTTTCGACGGATGTTCTGGCCGGCCTATTGAGCCGGACCGAACTCAGACTTGATAGCCGGAATACTCTTGGCCGCCTGTTCCTGGTACGGGCTTTGCATCGCGGCGCACTCCTGATTGAAACGGATCGCCTCCAAGGGAACCTTCATCTGGTAGTTGCGCCGCTGTTTGGCGACAATTAGAAACGGCCTCCAACGATAATTACTCGAAAGACCTGTCACCAGTCGGCGGTGCTTGTC
>JANXXV010000183.1 GCA_025350445.1 Bryobacteraceae bacterium
CCCGAGTTGGTGTTCTGCGTTCCCGCGAAGATGGTGACCGGGAAGCCGCCGTGCATGGACAGACTGTAGTTGAGGTTCCAGCCGCCCAGAATCAAATCCACCGCCTTAGGGGTGCCGGCGCCGAACTTCTGGCCCCTGCCGAAGGGAACGTTGAACACACCCGCGGTGGTGAAGTTATGGCGTACATCGAAACAGGCCGGACCGTAGTTGCCGTGCCGGTTGTACGCATCCTGCCAGTAGGCACCTTCCGCATTGACGCCACCACAGCCGTAGTAGCCCAAGCCGTCGGTGTCGGTCTTCGAGTAAGTGTATTGGAACAACAACTCGAGACCGCCCGTCATGCGGCGGCGGCCGCTCACCTGCAAAGCGTTGTACCAACTGGTGCCGCTCGATTCCGTCAGCGCAATATTGCCAACGTTCGGCAACACCTTCGCCAGCGGACGGCGGTCGTTGATGGGCGCCCACGTGGAATAGGGGCCGGTGCCCGGTAGCGGGTTATTGGCTTCGTGCGGAATCACCAGGTGCGTACCGCGCTGTCCGACGTAGGCGACATTCAGGTTCGTCGCATTGTCGATCTGGCGCTCAATCGTGAAATTGAACTGGTTCGTCATCTGTGGGCGGAGATTCAAATCCCAGGCGCGGCCCTGATAGAAGGGAGCGGCGGCTGGGCTACTGCGCGGGCTGGTCAAGTCGCCCCGGGCGATCACATCCGTGAAGCCGGTCGAAATTTTGCCGGGCAGTGTGCTGTCGTAGGTGACGTTGGATTCGGTGAAGAAGGGCGGGTTCAACGTCAGGCGCAGATTCGCGCCCGTGCCTTCCAAAAAGTTGGACAGGCGGTACGCCGTACGAATCACAGTTTTCGGGTTCAGGCTCCACGCGATGCCCAGATTCGGATTGAACTGTTTCTTGTAAGACTTGTAGAGCGCCCTGCCGTATTCGCCGGTACCGGGATAGATCAACGCGCCGGTATAGGTGTTAATGTTCACCTGGCGGTCGGCCACCTCGTAGATGGGAGACATGTATTCCCAACTCACGCCATAGTTGAACGTGATGTTGCGGCGGACCTTCCAGCTATCCTGAGCGAAAAGCAGATTGCGCCAACTGCGATGTCCCCAAGGACCACTGACCGCGCCGCGGCCCTTGCTGGCTAGGGTGTCGAGCAGGAAATCGCCAATGTCGACCCCGGTGTACGCTCCGTTGTAGGAGAACGAACCGAGCGCGCCGTTGTTGCCGGCGTAATAGCGGTTCGCACGATTGCGCATCAGGTTGATGCCGAACTTCAGGACGTGCGAACCGCGCTGAAAAGTGTTGTTGGACTGGAATTGGAACTTGTTGTCGCGGGTGTTGGCGATGAGGGCCGCCGAACCGACCCCGGACAAACTGCCGCCCAGATTGAAGCTCGCTAGACCCGGGATGAACTGTCCCCCGGGAATGCCGAACTTCGAGTTGCCCTCACCGCCCAGCAGCCCCGACCAGTCGTTCACTGTGTCATCGATGCCGATCAGGCTATAAGAGAAACGGTTGTCGCTAACCAGGTTGGCACTCCAGGTGCGAGTCCAGTTCGCCACGGCCGACCAGGTGGGCCCGTTGTTGCCGCCGGTCATGAAGACAGGTATGGCGGCCTGCGACCCGAACGTCTCGTACATGCCCTTGGAATACCGGAACATCAGGTTGTCCTTGTCGCTGAGCCGGTAGTCAAGCTTGGCGTCGCCCTGCTTGTTGCTCAGATAGTTCCGCGAGCCGCCGATGTAGTTGCCGCCTACGCCGAGCGTGCCTGTGCCGGTGTTGTTGGGCAACGGATAGAGGGATGGGTTACTAAACAGAAATCGGGCGGTTGGGCTGAAGCGCGACACCGGAATCTGGTTGTTGGGAAACGGAGTGCGCGTCGCAATGGTCGTGCCCGTAACGGGGTCGCGAATGATCTGGTTGTTCACCGCCAGCAACTGGCTCAGGTCGCCGGTGCGCCAGGCGCCCGGCGCCACGGAGGCCGTGGCCGGTCCGGCGATGCGCCGTTCGGTCTGCTCGTAGTCCACGAAGAAAAACGTCCGGTTTTTCTGGATGGGGCCGCCGAATGTACCGCCGAAGATGTTCTGGCGCAGGGCCTGCTTTTTCACGTTGCCGCGGTTGTTGAAGAAGCCATTCGCATCCAGCTTATTGTTGCGCAGGAATTCGAATGCGTTGCCGTGGAATTGGTTGGTGCCGCTCTTCAGCGACATCACCACGCTAGCGCCGCCAACGTTGCCGAACTCCGCGCCGGCATTGCCAGTGACCACTTTCACTTCTTCCAACGCGTCCACATTCGGCTGATAGCCGATCTGGTTATCCACGCTCTGGTTGATGTCCACTCCATCCAGGATGAAGTTGTTGGTCTGCTCGCGATTGCCATTCACCTGCGGACGGGAACCGGAACCCTGGAAACGGGAAGCGGTGTTCA
>JANXXV010000193.1 GCA_025350445.1 Bryobacteraceae bacterium
CCATCGCCCGCCACGTCTCTTCCTTTGGTTCTACCGGAGCCGCCGACTTCTCGGTTTCGCGAAGCGGCGTGCTTGCTTATCAGTCTTATGTCAACCGCTCGCAGTTTATCTGGGTGGACCGGACGGGCAAACGGCTTTCCACTGCCAGCCCTGCTGAGATTAATGCCAGCTATGTGCGTCTCTCGCCTGACGGCCGCTGGCTGGCCGCCGTGCCGTTCGACGTCGAACGCGGCGTGCCCGAAATCTGGCTGTACGACGCAGTCAGCGGAGCCGGCCGGAAAGTCATCTTCGGACCCGGCATCGAGCACGTACCCGTCTGGTCACCGGACTCCCGCCGCTTGGTCCATGTCATCGACGACCATAGCTGGCCGAGGCTTGGGCTCAGTTCGTTGGACGGAACGCCCGAAAAGGAATCCCTACCCGATACCGGGTTCATGGTCCCAACCGACTGGTCGCCGGACGGCCGATTCATCCTCTATAACAATGCCGCTCTGCCGGCGGTCACCCACGATTTTCCATCGGATGTTTTTGCCATCGACATGGCCCGCAACCGGAAGGTCATTCCCCTTTTGAACACGCTGTTCTACGAATACAACGCGGTTTTCTCACCGGACGGCAAGTGGCTAGCCTTCCTGTCCAATGAATCGGGAAAGGCCGAAATCTACATGCAGGCGCTCGACCGCTCCAACGACTCGTTGCGTGTAACCGGGGAACGTTTTTTGATATCCCGCCAGGGAGCGCAATGCCTGCGCTGGCGCAAGGACGGCAGGGAACTCTACTACCTGGGCTCAGATGGCCAAGTGTATGCCGTGCCGATCTCAATTCGCGCCGCCGAAGTCCGCGCCGGGCAGCCGGAACCGCTTTTCACCATCGATGCCGAAGCCCGCTCCACCATTCACTCGATTGTCTCGTTCGACGTCTCCGCCGATGGCAGCCGCTTCGTGATTCCTTCCATGACCCCGGGTGCGAGCGCGGCGCTGGTGGTACTGCAAGATTGGGAGTCTCTGGTGGTGAAGTGAACCTGCCCACTAACTAGACAGCCTTGGACGGCGGACCCCTTGGTCCGCGCCGAGGCCCCTGCCTCGGCTTCCTGGAACACTAGTTGTTGGCAAAAGGCCGCTCCGCCGGCCAATCCGAGTGCCTAGCCAATTTGCGGACCAACACACTAATTCCTACTCCACCCAAAGATCGTATTGGGCCGTATTCACCATTAGCGGCACCTTCCCGCTAGCGGCGTTGGCGGGCACCTGGACGTTGATTTGATACAGTCCGATAAACCCAGGCGCCAATCCGGAATACGCCGGCGTCACCGCTATATCGCCGATCTTTATCGAAGGAGTAATAACGGCGGGAGCCAGGGTGCCGGGCGCAACCTGAGAGTCCGGTACCAGCGGCGTGGTCAGTCCAAGGCCCGTAGCCCATAAAATAATCACACTATTCTTCTTAGCTCGCACAAACCCCGGACCATCGGGGCCAATCAACTGATAGGCGGCGTTGGTGATGATCGGCACCGTCAAAGTCGAACTCACCGCGTACGGAAACAACGCGATGTTCTGCGGCGTGATCTGCACCGGATAAGCGCTGGAACCGGACGGCAATGGAAATCCGCCGTCCGCCGAAACCACTACGTCGCATTGCGTCTTGCCGGCGGCACTCACCGGCACCACACCGTTCAACTGGCCGGCTCCCGAGTTGTAGAAAAGTCTCGACGGCGTTCCACACGTCTGCACTTTCACGCCTCCCAGCGAGAATGCCGCCGTAGATCCGGACTGATCAATCGTTCCCATGCCATCGCCAAAAATCGAAAAGAACGATCCGGGCGCCAGCGGTTCCACGCGGAAGGAAGCGCCTTGCACCACGGCGTTGATTTTCGGAACGCAGGGAAACACCGCGGCGAAAGCATCAATGGCCGTTTGATACCCGATGCCGGCCGGCGCATCGCATCCGGCCAATTGCCGCACGGCGCAATCTTGCTCCACATGGATGAACTTCTCGGGAAAGCTCACCGCCCTGACACAACCAAGCGTGGTGGAGCAGGCGCTAGGCGCGGGGCTCTGGCAATTACACAGGCTCGCCGAACCATTCGCAAACCGGCCTTGCACATCCACTTCGGCGCAAAGATCGGTTGACCCGCCGGGAGAATTGCAAGTCCCCGCTTTGAGCGTTCCCCCTGCGTCCGTGAAGATGCGGTTGAACTGAGCCGCCAGCAGCGCGGGCAGACTTTGACCCGCGGGCGTTGTACACGTTCCATTGCTGATCAACACATCGGGCGACCGCGTAGTTCCCTCGCCATGGATGGCAACTGAAATCACGCCAGGGATATTCTTGATCACTTCTTCATGCGCCGGCTCGAAGAAATTCTGCGTGTAGTGCGCCACGTCGGAAAT
>JANXXV010000316.1 GCA_025350445.1 Bryobacteraceae bacterium
CTAGCAGTAGACTTCCGGGCGAAAACAACCCACTCTCGGCAGGCGACAGTAGGGTGGGGGGGGTTGCGAAGCATAAAACTAAGGTTTCGGTGCAGTCAGAACCGGGCTCCGTGTTGGCAGGGCCGAGGGTTCGGAGATGTCCCCAATAAGCGGAAAGAGAGCCCCCGGCTCGCAAGGCTGCCAGGGTTCGTGTTGAAATAGGGGCAGCGCTATTGCGCAGGCGTCGGCGATGCCGATGATTTGGAGAGCTTTCCATTGACGAAAAGCCGGGCTTGGAACACGGATAGGGCGCTATCTCGAATTCGAGAACTGGAACATGTCCCCGGTGCCCTGCTGCCTATACTCCATGCGCTGCAGGCGGATTTCGGGTATATCGATCCTTGTGCCATTCCACTTATTGCTTCGCAGCTGAATCTCTCCCAAGCTGAAGTGCATGGCGTCATCGGCTTCTATCACGATTTCCGGCACGCGCCGCCCGGACGGCATGTCCTGCGCATCTGCCGTGCGGAAGCTTGCCAATCGATGGGTTGCGACCGCTTGATCGAGCACGTGGAAAAGCGCACCGGAGTGAAACTCGGCGCTACTTCAACAGATCGAAGCCTCACGCTCGAGGCGGTCTACTGCCTTGGAAACTGCGCCCTCTCTCCGGCAATCATGCTGGATGACAAGCTATACGGACGGGTTTCCCCGGCCGTGGCCGACGCATTGATTGACGATGCGCGGAGGCAGGCGTGAGCCGAAAGGTATACGTTCCGGGCGACGCCGCCGCGGTTTCCGTGGGCTCGGACGCCGTAGCCCGCGCTGTATCGGATCAATTGTTAGCGCGGAGCCTGGATGGAACCGTGGTGCGCAACGGCTCCCGCGGGTTATTTTGGCTTGAACCGATGGTGGAGGTGGAGACGCCGCAGGGGCGGACCGCCTATGGTCCGGTGTCCGTGGACGCGGTCGGCAGTCTTTTCGATGCGGGGTTCCTGGATGGCAAGCCGCATCCTTTAGGATGGGGTCCCACCGAAGAAATCCCGTATCTGAAGCGGCAGGATCGCCTTACGTTTGCCCGCTGCGGTATTGTCGATCCGCTTTCTCTAGCCGACTACATTGCGCATGGGGGATACCGGGGCCTGAAACGAGCGTTGAGCATTGGCACGGAAGCGATTATCGAAGAAGTGGTTAATTCGGGACTGCGCGGAAGGGGCGGCGCGGGTTTCCCCACAGGAATCAAGTGGCGCACCGTGTGGAACGCCGCCGCCGAGCAAAAGTACGTCGTCTGCAATGCCGACGAAGGCGATAGCGGCACCTACGCGGACCGCATGATCATGGAGGGCGATCCCTTCGTCCTGATTGAGGGGATGACCATCGCCGCCATCGCGGTGGGCGCCAATCGAGGCTACATCTACCTGCGATCCGAGTATCCGCACGCGTTTCGGATCATGCAGCGCGCCATTGCCATCGCCTACCAGAACGGCTACCTCGGCGCGGACGTTGCGGGAAGTGAAAAGAGCTTCGATCTAGAGGTTCGGCTTGGTGCCGGCGCCTACATCTGTGGCGAGGAGACGGCGCTGCTGGAAAGCCTGGAAGGCAAGCGCGGCCAGATCCGGTTCAAGCCTCCGCTTCCGGCCATCGAAGGACTGTTCGGAAAGCCCACGCTGGTGAATAACGTCCTGTCGCTGGCCACCGTGCCGGTCATTTTGGATAAGGGCGCTGTGCACTACCAGAACTTCGGAATGGGGCGTTCGCGCGGAACGCTGACCATTCAACTCGCGGGCAATATCCGCTACGCTGGCTTGGTGGAGACGGCTTTCGGCCTTACGTTGCGGGAAGCGATTTACGATTTCGGCGGCGGGACAGCTTCCGGCCGGCCGTTGCGGGCGGTTCAAGTCGGGGGGCCGCTGGGCGCCTATTTTCCAGAGTCCCTTCTCGACACCCCACTCGACTACGAAGCCTTTACGGCCCGCAAAGGATTGCTCGGGCATGGCGGCATCGTCGTCTTCGACGATACTGTCGATCTGGCCCGGCAGGCGCGCTTCGCCATGGAGTTCTGCGCCATCGAGAGTTGCGGCAAGTGCACCCCCTGCCGCATCGGCTCCACGCGCGGGGTGGAAGTGATGGACCGGATCATCGCCAATCAGGACCTGACAAAGAATCTTCATCTGCTGGAGGATCTTTGCGAACTGATGCTCGATGGGTCGCTGTGCGCGCTCGGCGGCCTGACGCCCTTTCCCGTATTAAGCGCATTGCGCCACTTTCCCGAGGACTTCCACAAACCGGAGTTGCAACCATGTCCCTGATCCGAGAAATCGACTACGGCACGCCCGCGCGAATATCCCAGACTCTGGTCACCCTGGAAATTGACGGAAGTCCGGTGACCGTTCCTCAAGGAACGTCGATTATGCGGGCGGCCACTAACGCCGGCATCCAGGTGCCGAAACTATGCGCCACCGACAATCTGGAGCCGTTCGGGTCCTGCCGCCTGTGTCTGGTGGAGATCGAAGGCCGGAAAGGCACGCCCGCCTCTTGCACCACGCCGGCCGAACCGGGAATGAAGGTGCGGACGCAGTCTCCCAAGCTGGCCAAAATGCGGCGCGGCATGATGGAACTCTACATATCGGATCATCCGCTCGACTGTTTGACGTGCGCCGCCAATGGCAATTGCGAGTTGCAGGATATGGCCGGGGTGGTTGGCCTGCGCGAAGTCCGCTATGGCTACGACGGCGACAACCACCTGTCGGCGGTAAAGGACGAATCGAATCCCTACTTTACGTTCGATCCCGCCAAGTGCATCGTTTGCTCACGCTGTGTCCGGGCGTGCGAAGAGGTTCAGGGGACGTTTGCGCTAACCATCAACGGGCGCGGTTTTGCGTCCACGGTTTCCGCCGGCGGCAAGGACTTTCTGGAGTCCGAGTGCGTCTCCTGCGGCGCTTGCGTGCAGGCGTGTCCCACGGCAACGCTGATGGAGAAGACGGTGATCGAAAAGGGACAGGCCGAACACAGCGTGATCACCACCTGCGCCTACTGCGGCGTGGGATGTTCGTTCAAAGCGGAGATGCAGGGGAACGAAGTGGTTCGCATGACGCCGCACAAGGACGGTAAGGCTAACCATGGCCACTCGTGCGTAAAAGGGCGGTTCTCCTGGGGCTACGCCACGCACAAGGACCGCATGCTGAAGCCGATGATCCGGGCCAAGATCGACGATCCATGGCGAGAGGTCACCTGGGAAGAAGCCATCGGTTACGCCGCCAGCGAGTTCCAGCGCATCCAGGCGACGTATGGACGCGATTCCATCGGCGGCATTACCTCGTCGCGATGCACCAACGAGGAAACCTACGTTGTGCAGAAAATGGTGCGCGCGGCATTCGGTAACAACAATGTCGATACCTGCGCGCGTGTGTGCCATTCCCCCACCGGTTACGGGCTGAAGTCGACTTTTGGAACGTCGGCGGGGACGCAGGATTTCGATTCGGTTGACGATGCCGACGTCATTGTTGTGATCGGAGCGAATCCCACCGATGCGCATCCCGTTTTCGCCTCGCAGATGAAACGCCGGCTGCGACAGGGTGCGCGGCTGATTGTCATCGATCCGCGGCAGATCGATCTGGTCCGGTCCGCGCACGTGCAGGCGGATTTTCATCTGCCTTTGTTGCCCGGCACCAATGTAGCCATCATCAACGCGATGGCCCACGTGGTGGTCACCGAAAATCTGGTTGCTGAGCAGTATGTGCAGGAACGATGCGAGCCGGAGGCCTTCGAGCGTTGGCGCGGCTTCATCGCCCAGGAACGCAACTCGCCGGAAGCCGTCGAGGCCATCACCGGAGTCTCCGCGGCCCACGTGCGTGGCGCGGCGCGCCTCTATGCCACAGGCGGTCGAGCCGCCATCTACTATGGTCTCGGCGTCACCGAGCACAGCCAGGGTTCCACCATGGTGATGGGCATGGCCAACCTCGCCATGGCGACCGGAAACATCGGTTTCCGCGGCGCTGGCGTCAATCCGTTGCGTGGGCAGAACAATGTCCAGGGCTCCTGCGACATGGGATCGTTCCCGCATGAATTCTCGGGCTACCGGCACGTGTCGGACGACGCGGTCCGCGAAATGTTTGAAGAAGCCTGGCACGTCACGCTGCAAGGTGAGCCGGGGCTGCGCATTCCGAACATGTTGGACGCCGCCGTCGACGGCAGTTTCAAAGGATTGTATGTCCAGGGCGAAGACATCGCGCAGTCGGACCCCAATACGCACCACGTCACGGCGGGGTTGGCCGCCATGGAATGCGTGGTGGTGCAGGATCTGTTCCTGAACGAGACGGCGAGCTTCGCCCATGTCTTCCTGCCCGGATCTTCGTTCCTTGAGAAGGATGGGACATTCACCAACGCGGAGCGCCGTATCAGCCGCGTGCGCAAAGTGATGCCGCCCATGGCGGGCATGGCCGATTGGGAGATCACGCTCGCGCTATCGAAGGCGCTTGGCTATCCCATGCACTACAGCCATCCATCGGAAATCATGGATGAGATCGCGAACCTTACGCCAACTTTCGCAGGCGTTTCGTATGCCAGGCTCGAAGCGCTCGGCAGCATCCAGTGGCCTTGTAACGACGCGGCTCCCACTGGAACGCCCATCATGCACGTTGACGGTTTCGTGCGCGGCAAAGGGAAATTCATGATCACCGGGTTTGTGCCAACCGATGAGCGCACCACGGGCCGTTTCCCGCTCATCCTCACCACCGGCCGGATTCTATCGCAGTACAACGTCGGGGCCCAAACCCGCCGTACCGCCAACAACATCTGGCACGACCAGGATGTCCTTGAGATCCACCCGTTCGACGCGGAGCATCGTGGAATCCGCGACGGCGACCTGGTGTCGCTCGCCAGCAGGGCAGGCGAGACCTCGCTGCACGCAAGGATTTCTGATCGCATCCAACCGGGCGTGGTCTACACCACATTCCACCATCCCGCCACCGGCGCCAACGTTGTCACCACGGAGTATTCGGACTGGGCCACCAACTGTCCGGAATATAAGGTGACAGCGGTGGAGGTTCGTCCCGTGCAGCGCCTGTCCGCCTGGCAGCGGGAGTACAGTGAGAGCCGCCGCCAGACTACGCAGGTTCTCCACAGCATCGCCGTGGCGAAGGAACCATGAAGCCGGATCAGATGGTTCACATGGCCAACCAGATTGCGGTGTTCTTCGCCAGCTATCCGCGCGAAGAAGCGATTGAGGGCGTCGCCGATCATCTCAAGAAATTCTGGGAACGGCGCATGCTGGAGCAGGCCTTCCAGTATGTCGGCGAAGGCGGCAGCGGGCTGCACGAGATTGCCGTCGAGGCGTTGCACCGGTTGCATCCGCCTGCGTCTTAACCCCGCCCTTACCCCCATGCTGTTCACTTAGCGCATGGAAGGTCGCGAATGGCCCTGTTGCCTGGCCGCCGAACCCCCGGAACGGCTTCGTTGAAGGCAGTGTCGCCCGAAAGGAAATTCAGGGGAGTGTTGGCGGTTTTCACATCCACGGGGAAGCGTGTGAAACGTCCATTTGGATAACTTCGCTGTCGCTCTCTGGAAATCTGTCGGAATGGGGAGTTGCGGAGCCGGGTTTCGGAGGGTTTGCCTCTCATCTGGAAGCAATTCACTTGGAAGGTTTGTCGACTGCGTGTCCAAGTGCGGCAATCGTTCAAACTAGATCCGGCAGTTCGACTACATCGGATCGCGCCAACCCGCTGGAATACTTCAGGATTTCAACTGCCTCGCAGTTCACCCTGCGGGTGATAACTGATTTTTCACAATTACTTGCGGGCTAACAACCTATCTGATTGCAACTGAGGCCAAC
>JANXXV010000872.1 GCA_025350445.1 Bryobacteraceae bacterium
TGTCATCGGCGGACGGTGCCATCGGTAGCCATTCGTATGCTGTGCAAGGCGCCTGGAGCGATTTCAAGGCCCTGGCCGTGGCCATTCTTGAGCGCATCGACTTTCCGGAACACACCAGTTAACCATGGCACGCCAAGATAAAAAGTCCTACGACCTGAGCGAAGCCGAGCAGCGCGACCTGGTCACGCTGATCCAGCAAGGCAAGCCGCTGCCCGAGAAATACCGCTTTATCCTGTTCGAGGACAAGCGTGAGGTCGAGCTGGTTTGGAACGGCAAGACGCGCGACGTATGCACCACGGTGCTGCCGTTCCAGACACTGGAGCACATCGACGAGCCGCGCGCCGAAACCAAAACGCAGGAAGACCTGTTCGACAGCCGAGGCCGCCAGCAGCGCGGTTGGACTAACAAGCTGATATGGGGCGACAACAAGTTGATTCTGTCGTCGCTAAAGGCGGGAGCGTTACGTCAGCAGATCGAGGATGCCGGAGGTCTGAAGTTAATCTACATCGACCCGCCCTTCGACGTGGGCGCGGATTTCAGCATGGACATCGAGATTGGCGGGGAGACATTTCACAAGGAAGCGAATCTGCTGGAGCAGATTGCTTATCGGGATACGTGGGGACGCGGGGCGGATAGCTTTATCGCGATGATTTACGAGCGGCTGATTTTGATGCGGGACCTCCTGACGGAAGATGGGTCTGTCTACGTCCACATGGGGCCGAGTGTTTCCTACGCCGTCGAAGCAGCTGTGCGTGAGGTTTTCGGTGGCCCTGGAGCTAGTGCAACAATCACATGGAAGCGCGTAACGGCTCACGGCGACAGCCAGCGATGGGGTGTTGTTCACGACACGATCATGTGGTGGACAAAAGGTAATCGTTTCATTTGGAATCCGCAGTACGAACCATACTCGGACGAGTATTTGGTGCGATTCAATCTTCGCACTCCAGAGGGTAGAGCGTACTCGCTTGACAACATGACAAGCCCAAATCCACGGCCTAACTTGATGTACGAATGGCGGGGATTTTTACCGCCGCGAATGGGTTGGCGCTATGAGCCCACCACCATGGAACGATTGTTCGCTGAGGGTCGGATTGAAATTCCGAAGAGCGCCGATTCACGACCACGACTTCGACGCTTCTTAGACGAGAGTAAAGGTGTTCCAGTTGGGAGCGTGTGGACAGACATCTCGCCGATGAATTCACAGGCCAAGGACGACACTGGGTACTCCACTCAGAAACCCGGCACACTTCTGGAGCGCATCATCAAGGCCAGCAGCAACGAAGGCGATCTCGTTGCCGACTTCTTCTGCGGCTCCGGTACCACTGCCGCCGTCGCCGAAAAACTCGGGCGTAAATGGATCGCCACCGATCTCGGCAAGTTCAGTATCCACACAACCCGCAAGCGATTGATCGGCGTGCAACGCGAGAAGAAATCCGCAGAGAAAGACTTCCGCGCCTTCGAGGTGCTCAACCTTGGTCGTTATGAGCGGCAGGCCTATCTGAATGTTGGCGGCCGCTTGACGGGTGCGCAGAAAGAACAGGCCCTCACCAAGAAGGAAAACGACTTCCGTGAATTGATCCTGCGCGCGTACAAGGCTACCGCTTTCGGCGGCAATAGTGGCGCGCAAGCGCAAGATGGCTTTTTCCACGGTGCACGTAATGGACGGTTGGTGGTGATTGGCCCCATCAATCTGCCGGTCGGCAGGCTATTCGTCGAAGAGGTCATCACCGAGTGCCGCAAACGTGGCGCGTCGCGCGTGGACGTGCTGGCCTTCGAGTTCGAGATGGGGCTGTTCCCGGCCGTGCTGGAAGAGGCGCGCGGCAAAGGTATTGATCTTGCCCCGAAATACATTCCCGCAGAAGTCTTCGACAAGCGGGCGGTGGATAAGGGGCAGGTGGTCTTCCACGACATCAGCTTCGTCGAGGCCACACCGCGTTACGACAAGAAGAACAAGCGCGCGATCAAGATCGAACTGATCGACTTTTCGGTCTACTACACGCAGGGCGCCGCCGACGCCGCGATTGCCGCCATGAAGGAAGGCAAGAGCGAAGTCCTGTGCGAACAGGGCCAGCTCTACAAGGTCAGCAAG
>JANXXV010000367.1 GCA_025350445.1 Bryobacteraceae bacterium
GGCTTCTTTCCCGCCCTTAAACCATGCATCGCCCCGCCATCTGTCACCAGTTGCCGATACCACTACAAATCCTTCCGGGGCGCCACTAATTATTCGCACTGCTTCGGGTAGCGGCGCGGATGGCGCAGGGCGAAACCGCCACGTGAAAAGCGCCAGCGCTGTTGCGAGGATGGCCAAGGCTAGCATCAACCATCTTCTCGATTCGGGACGCATGCCGGCCGGAATCACGAGCGGGAAGTCCACTTCCGCCGTGGAATGCTCAGGCAATGCAATGTTGGGAGCGGATTCTATCGCCACTTCCGGTGTCACTGCCTGCTGAATCTTCGCTACGAATCGGGGAACGTATTGGCCCGGGTCGATTACCACTTGCAGGGTGTGATCGGCGCCCTCAGTCCGGTAAAACTCCGTCAGTTTCTTACGCAGCCGGTGCGCTTCCACCCGGACTATGGAATCCCGTTTCGGGTCGAACTCGGCGGGTTTCCCTAAAGCCTCCACCGCGATATTGTACTCTTTGAGGTTCGCCCCATCGCCGTCGAGATACTTCTGAATAATGTAGTGCGCGATGCGAAGAACGCTGGGCGAACGCGTCAGAGTCTTGGCTCTTAAGACTGAGTCCAACTCCTCGCGTTCTGTTTGCGGGACTCCCCTCAAAGCCATACCGTCCAAAGTATATCATTTTCTCCCGCACCCGTGGGCTTGTAACGAGGCTCATTCTAAACGACTTACTTTGCCTGTAACCCCAACCCTGGCTTAAGTAACAGTTGTAGCCTTCCGCAACCCAAATGTAATGCATAGACTGTAGCAACTAGTCTCAATCGGTTAGTACTGGGCGGCGCTATGCATTGCTGTTCAGAAGAAGAGGAGATCTCACAGTTATGAGAAAGCAACAAATACCGGCCCCGACAAGCTGGACCAGAATCCTCGGTGGATTCCTATTCTTGAGTCTGGTAGCAGCACCCCTGCCAGCGCAGTCGATCTACGCTACGCTGACCGGCGTGGTTTCCGATCCATCCAACGCGCTGGTGGCACAGGCTACCGTCAAATTGCGCGACGCCAATTCGGGATCACTCCGCGATACGGTTTCCAACGGCGAAGGATATTACACGTTCGCCTCAGTTCCCGTAGGCACCTACGAACTGACGGTGGAATCCAAGGGCTTCCAGACCTTTAAAGGAACCGGGATTGAGCTTGGCGGCGGCGAGAAGCGCAACGTAAACGTTACGCTGAAAGTGGGCACTACCGGCGAGATTGTGGAAGTTAGCGCTCTCGCCGATTCGATCGCTCCGGTAGACTCGGGCGAGAAATCGGCTACATTGACCACCAAGGAACTGCAAAATTTTGTGCAGATCGGGAGCAACGCGGCGGAATTCCTGAAGATCATGCCTGGATTTGGCATCACCAACGGCACTTCGAACAAGGCAGCCTATTCCGGTGAAACGATCGGCATTAACGGGAACGGGGATGCCGGAAGCCAGAGCCCGCTGAATGGGGCCTATTCGTATAATGGATTGCCCGGCAACTCGCTGGACATCACGGCGGACGGAGCGCACGTTTCCGACCCCGGTTGCAACTGCGACACGCCGGTGAACCCGAACTCAGACATGATTGCCGAGTTCCAGGTGAAGACATCGAACTTCAGCGCGGAAAACCAAAAGGGCCCTGCGGTTGTGAGTTCGGTGGCAAAGTCGGGCGGCAAGGATTTCCACGGTTCCGCGTTCTTCTATGCCAGGAACTATTCGTTGAACGCCAACGACGCTCTCTTTAACGCGACCGGTCAGACGCAGCCGCAGAACAAGTACTATTATCCCGGCTTCACCCTTGGTGGTCCGGTAATTATCCCCGGAACCAGCTTCAACAAGAAGCGTGAAAAGCTGTTCTTTTTCACCGGTTTTGAGTACTTCTACCAAGTCCTCGATACGGGGCTGCTGCGCGCCACTGTGCCGACGGCTGGTATGTTGACCGGTAATTTCTCTCCGTCCGAAGTGGCCAAGCTCGGCAACAAGACGCAGTCCGGCGGGCCTCCCGGGCAGGTTGATCCGGCTAAGTATCCGGGCGGGATCATCCCAGCCTCGCAGATCGATCCCAACATGCTGGCGCTGATGAAGTTGTATCCCGCCGCCAATGCCGATCCGAACGCGACCGGCGGCTACAACTACGTGCAGGCGGAAACATTCAATCAAAACAACACCCAGTGGATGACCCGCGTCGATTACAACATCAGCGACAACACGAAGCTCTTCGTGCGGTACAACATGCAGCGCGATAAGCAGCAGTTCCCGGTCGGCCTGTGGTGGAGGAACGGAAATCAGGTTCCTTATCCGACTCCGATTATCGGTAAGAATGCATCCGATTCGGTAACCGCATCGCTGACGCATGTCTTCAACCCGACGATGACGAACGAGTTCGTTTTCGGCTACACATTTATCGGTTTCCCGAACGTTTTCGACGATCCCTCCAAGGTGGACCGGTCGAAGGTTGGCTACAACTATAAAGGCCTCTACAAGAATGGCGTCGCGCAAATTCCTTCGTTCGGCGGCGGCAACGAATCGGCCTTTGTGTTTAACCCGGGTGGTTTTGAAGCAGGCGGTCCGGTATCGGGGCTCTATGCAAACAAATACATGCCCAGCTTTAGCGATACGGTTTCCAAGGTCTGGAGTACGCATACGGTGAAAGCCGGCGTCTTCTGGGAATGGATCAGGAACGCTCAGCCCGCCAATAATAACTCGAACGGCCAGTTGAATGTTTCGAAGAACAACACCTTTTCGACAGGTAACGAATTCGCCGATCTGCTGACAGGGACTTTGAGCGGGTACAACGAAACGTCGTTCAACCGCTTAAACGACATTGCCTATTCCACGTTTGAGGGTTTCGTGCAGGACTCCTGGAAAGTGAACAAGAGACTGACGTTGGAAATGGGTATTCGGCTTACCCATTTCACTCCCTGGGCCGACCGGGTTGGATTCGGCTATTCGACTTTCGACTACTCGAAATACAGCTCGAGTTGCACGCCTTCCCAATACTGCGGATTCGTTTGGAACAAGCGTGATTCGAAAGTACCGATCGGTGGATTCCCAACGAGAAGCGCGTTCTATCAACCGCGCTTTGGTGCGGCTTACGATCTCTTTGGCGAAGGCAAGACCGTCCTTCGCGGCGGCTGGGGCCGGTTCTACTATCACTCAGGACAGTTCACCAGCGGTCTCGATGTCTCCGCCGGCGTCCAGAACATTGGCCTTGGGAACACCGTGAACGGTGTACCGTTGAAGGCGAGTCAGCTTGACACCCTCAACTTCGCCAGCCAAGCGCTCTCCCCTGCGGCCGTGGACGGAAAGGATGACCGACAGCCCTATACCGACAGCTACAGCTTTACTATCTCGCAGCGTGCTCCATGGTCAAGCATGTTCGAGGTCGCCTATCTGGGTAACCGCAGCAGGGACGGGGTGATCAACGGAGGCGCCGGCAGCAATATCAACCTGGTTCCAGTCGGAGCCCTGTTAAACAAAGGGTCCGATCCAAACGGCCTGACTTCGAACGACTACCGGCCGCTGAAGGGTTTCTCCGACCTCAACATCTCGACGCACGGGATATATGCGAATTACAACGCCCTGCAGTCGACGTGGATACGAAACAAGGGCCGATACGTAATCAACATGAACTACACGTACGGCAAGTCCATGGGGATTGTGAATTCCTCCCTCGACTCATTCAACCTCGCCAATAACTACGGAGTGCAACCTGCGAACCGGAAGCATATCTTCAATGCGGCTTATTCGGTGGAGCTGGGAAGCTTCACCACGAGCAAGGTAGCTGGCGGCTTCGTCAACGGCTGGCAGTTCTCCGGTATAACGCAGCTACAAAGCGGCGCAAATCTCACCGGATACAGCAATCAGAACTTCGGATTGAACACAAACAGCAGCAAGATTCCGGGGACAGACATTAACATTAGTAGTGCATCAATATTGGGAACGCCGAATATTCAGCTCAACCCGATATTGACTTGCAATCCCACGGCGAATCTGGCGGCGCATCAGTACATCAACCCGGGTTGCTTTGCCCTGCCCAACAAGGTCGGACAGAATGGTCCCACGGTGCTGCCGGCATTTTACGGACAGGCATTCTTCAATTCCGATCTTGCACTGTTCAAGAACTTCCAAATCAAGGAGTCGATGAAAGTGCAGTTCCGGATTAACGCCAACAACTTCCTGAACCACCCATTGTGGTCGTTCAACGGAGGGAATCTAAACCTCGGTTTCGATCCCGTTACCGGCAAGGTGAATACTTCCAACTTCGGAACCACCACCCAGAAAGAAGGCCACCGGGTGATCCAACTGGTGGCGAAGTTCTACTTCTAATCGCGTCGGGTACGCAACAAAACGGGCGTCTCGAAAGGGACGCCCGTGTTTTTTTTGGTAGCCTCAAGAGGAGTGAAACTGAAAAGCAATAACTTAGGTAGAAATTCGCTGCTCTTCGCCCTGCTGCCGGCCCTGCTTGTGATCCCTCCCCACGCTGTCCAAGGGCAAACGCCGGGGCCAGTCCTCAAAGGCGGCGTCGATGAAGTCTTGTTCGACATCGTTGTGCGGGATAAGAAGGGCAAGCCGATCGTCGACCTGAAGCCTGGGGACGTGACGGTGATTGACAACGGAGTGAAGCAGAAACTCACCAGCTTCCGCCTGGTGCACGGCACTGAAGTGATCACTGCGGCGGGCGCGATGACGAAACTGGATCCGCTGCGGCAGATCCGCCTGGTGACCCTGGCATTTGAGGCAATCAGCGAAGTCGATCAGCGCAAGACGGCACGGGCGGCGGCCCTCGATTTAATTAGCGGCGATCAAGGCGCGAACGTTTATTACTCCGTGGTGATGCTGAATACGCGGCTGTTGGCGCTGCAACCGTTCACCAACGACAAGGACGCTCTTGCCCGCGCGATTGACCGCGCAACCACGGGTTTGGCGATAGGGAAGCTGGCGTCTGAATCGGATGCGATAAAGGACGCATTGAGAAGGACCGTTGGCCCGCCACAGGGCGGGGATGCGAATCTGCTTGCCGCGGCGGGCGACGCAGCGGGCCAGTCAGCGGCGAATGGAGCGCCCGTCGATCCGACCAAAGCCGTGCTGGCGGGAATCCTGCTGGATATGCTGCGTCTGGATGAGGCCGTCTCCAGCCGCAACGCCCGGATGTCGATAGAGGCGCTTTCCGCGCTGGTTCGCGGCCAACAGGCTTTGCCCGGCCGGAAGTCGATTCTATACTTTGCGCAAGGCATGTACGTTACCCAGGAACTGGATGTGATGTTTCGCAACTTGATGAGCCTGTCAAACCGCACCAATGTCACGTTCTATGCCGTGGACACGCGCGGCGTGACGACCCAGTCGCAGAATGCCGGCGCGACCAGTAAATTGGCGGGCGCGGCCAGGGCGAGCGCGACCACGGTAACCCGCACGTCGGGCGCCGTCACCAAGGGAGAGGTGATGGTATTTGACGATGCCGAGGCCTCGGCGCGTACCAACGTTCAAGTTCCGCTGCGAGACCTGGCGGAATCGACGGGCGGTTTTCTGGTGAGCGACAGCAACGATCTGCGCGGGCCGCTGCGGCACATCAACGAGGAAATTAACAGCTATTACGAAATCACTTTCAACCCCGGCATCGAAAAATATGACGGGTCATTTCGCAAGCTGAGCGTGGACGCGGCGCGGAAAGGGCTTGTCATTCACGCGCGTAACGGCTACTTCGCGCTGCCGCCGGAGGCTCGCGCTTCGGGGCTGCAATCGTTTGAGGTGCCTCTGCTCGAAGCAATCTCCAGCGGGAAATCTTCCGCCGGCGTTGCATTCCGCGCGGGTGTCGTCACGCTGCAATCGAAAGCCGAAGGAACAGACGTTTCGGTGCTGGTGGAGGTGCCGCTGGCGGGGTTGCAGCCAAAAGCCGACGGGAATACTCTGAACGTGCGCTTCGACATCCTGGCGCTGGTAAAGAATTCCGCCGGAGAGGTGGTGCAGAAACTCAGCCGCGACCGGTCGTTCAAAGTGACCGCCGACCAATTGAAGATGGGAAACTTCGTGGACAAGATCACAACCGCTATCGCCGTGGGCAAGTACACTCTCGAAAGCGCGGTGATGGATCGCGAAAGCGGAAAACTCGGAACCAGCCGCACGGAATTTACCGTTTCCCCGAAAGCGGCCGGTGTTGCAATTTCGTCCCTTGCCATGGTGCGTTCCTACACGCCCAACGCGAAGGGGCTTGATGCGGCGGACCCGTTTCAGTTCCAGAGCGGCAGTATCACACCGACTTTGAATGCCAGCGTCCAACGATCGAAGGACGCGGCGCTGCGCTTGTTCTTCACCGTCTATCAGGACCCGGCAATCCCTTCGAAACCCACTGTGTCGATCGAATTTCTACAAGCCGGCAAGAGTCTCACCAAGGTTCCGATGCCGCTACCGGACGCCGATGCTCAGGGAAGAATCCCATACGTGATGACCATCCCCGCCGCGGCCATTCCACCGGGCACTTATGAGGTTCTAGCTACCGCCAAGCAGGGCGACACGGCGGCGGAATCCAGAATCACGGTCAAGATCGAAGGGCCGCAGTTGTAGTATGAGTCTATGCGCGGCTTCGATTCTTTGCGTAAACAGCCTTTCCAACCGCGAACTTCCGAACCGGGGCACAAGTGCTTCCGATTCTGCGCGACGGCCTTACTTTTCCACGCACTTTGCGCCAGCGGACAAACGGTCCCCGCCGACCAGATTCTAAAACAGGCGATTACGCTTCATCAGGCAGGCGATATGGATGGAGCGATTCGTGCCTACCAGCAATATCTGGCTCTCAAGCCGGATTCGCCGATGGCAATTTCGAACCTGGGAGCTGCCTACGCCCGTGCCGGACGATATGAGGAAGCCATTACTCAGTATCGGCGCGCTCTAAAGCAGCAGCCGGGCAATACGCCCGTGGAGTTAAACCTCGCTCTTGCACATTACAAGATAGGCCAGGCGGAACAGGCGGCGGCAATTCTGGAGAAGGTTCACAGCGCCGTGCCGGATCAATTGCAGCCGATGTTACTGTTGGCCGATTGCTGGCTGGCCATGGGCAAGAACAAATCCGTGGTGGAACTGTTGGCGACGCTGGCCGAGCGGCACCCCGGCGATCTGGCGGTAGCTTATGCTCTTGGAACGGCACTGGTGCGGGACAATCAGTTCCTGCGCGGGCAGGTGGTGATCGAGCGCATTCTTCGCAACGGAGATTCCGCCGAAGCGCGGCTACTGATGGGCACGACGAAGTTAAGCATGAACGATCACGCCGGCGCCGTGGTTGAACTTGCCAAGGCCGCCGAGCTGAATCCGAAGTTGCCCGATGTGTATTCCTACTATGGCCAGGCGCTGTTGACCACTGGAGATCCCACTGGCGCGGCCGGCGCTTTCCGCAAAGCGCTGGCGAATAATCCGAACGATTTCAACGCCAACTTGCAGCTTGCCGTCCTGTTGAAGCAGGATGAAAACTTCGAGGACGCCGTGAAGTATCTGCGCCGCGCGCTGCAGGTGCGGCCCGGTGATTTGAGCGTGCGTTACCAGCTTGCGTCTATCGATTTCAGTCAGGGGAAACTCGACGCATCGCGGAGCGCGCTCGAATCAATCCTGAAGGCAGCCCCGAACTTTACTGAAGCTCACGTCACGCTGGCCACTATCTATTACCGGTTGAAACGTAAGGCCGATGGCGATAACGAACGCGCGATTGTCGTAAAGCTGAACGCGGAAGCCCAGGCGAAGGAGCCCGGAGTGAACGTGAAATGAAGCTCTCCCGCCGCGAACTATTTTCGCTTACCGCCGGAGCCGGCGCCGGGCGGCTGCTGCACGGAAGTACAGCGGCATCTCCGCTGTTTGAGGAGATTCCGCCATCTTCCAGCGGGATTACATGGACGCACGAAAATGCGATGTCCCCGCAGCGCTACCTGCCTGAGACGCTCGGTCCAGGTTGTGCATTCCTGGACTACGACAACGATGGGTGGATGGATATCTACCTGGTGAACAGCGGTCCATGCGATTTCTTCAAACCGGCAAAACCGCTGCGCAATGCGCTCTATAAGAACAATCGCGATGGCACTTTCACCGACGTGACCGGGAAGGCGGGAGTGGGAGGCGGCACGTTTGGAATGGGCGTAGCGATTGGCGACTACGACAACGACGGCTGGCCCGATATCTTCGTGACGTCGTACGGAAACTGCATTCTGTACAAGAACAATCACGACGGGACGTTCACCGATGTGACGAAGAAAGCCGGACTGGAAACGCCCGGCTGGACCACCAGCGCAGTTTGGTTCGACTACAACAACGACGGCCTTTTGGATCTGTTCATTTGCAGCTTTGTCGATTACGGCGCCACGCAACACCTTTCCTGCGGCGACAACACGCTACAACTGGTCGAGCTACTACGCGATGGCGGTGATCGACCTGGGCGAGGCGGTGGCGCGCGAGGTGGCCAGAGAAGTGGCACGCAACGCACGCTGAGGTGG
>JANXXV010000369.1 GCA_025350445.1 Bryobacteraceae bacterium
CGCCTGATCATGACGTCCGCCGCCTACCGCCAAAGTACTCAGGTGGGCGCATCCGGCGCCGCGGACCCCGACAACGCTCTGCTTTCGCGCATGCCGCTGCACCGCATGGATGCCGAGCAGTTGAACGATTCCATTCTTCATGTGACCGGCGATTTGGATTCCACTGCTTTCGGTCCGCCGGTGCAGGTGGAAACGAAGGCCTCCGGGGAGATTGACGGGAAAGGATCGCATAAGCAGGGATGGCGCCGCAGCATTTATGTCTTGCAGCGCCGCACCACGCCGCCGACAATTTTGGAAGTGTTCGACCTGCCGCCCATGTCGCCCAATTGCATCCAGCGCGGCTATTCCACGGTGGCCACGCAAGCGTTGCAGATGACGAACAGCCCGGTAGTGCGGGAGCATTCCCGCTATCTGGCAGGCCGGCTGCTGGATGCTTCGCCGGACAACCAGCCAAAGCAAATAGAAGAACTGTATTTGCGGGCGCTGGGCCGGCGTCCTTCGCCGCAAGAGGGCGAAGCGGCGGCGGGCGATCTGGCCAAGCTTCGCCGCAATTGGGACGACCACCTGCGGAAGGAAAAAGAGGGCTCGCCGGTTGCCCCGGCCGCAGCCTGGTATGCCTTGGCTGACTTGTGCCAGGCTGTTTTGAGTTCGGCCGAATTCGTGTATATCGATTGAGGAAGAAATGGAATTCAATCCGTCCCGGCGACACTTTTTTTCCCGTTTCAGCGACGGCGTCCATGGCGCTGCTCTTGCTTCATTGCTGGGCCGCGACATGCTGTCCGCGGCTAGCGTCGACGGCGCTCCCAGAGTCTACGATCTGAAACCGCGCCCGCCTCACCTGCCGGCGAAAGCGAAGGCGGTGATTCAACTGTTCCAGAACGGCGGGCCCAGCCAGGTGGATACATTCGATCCGAAACCGATGTTGACGAAGTTTGCGGGCACTGCTCCCAGCCGTGACATCGTCAATCAAATCGAGTTCGCCGATCAGGTGGGCAGCGTGCTTCCGTCTCCGTTTAAGTTCGCCAGGCACGGAAAATGCGGGATGGAAATCTCAGAAGTATTCCCGCATCTGGCCGGGTGCGTGGACGACATGACCGTGATTCGATCCATGTACGGCGAGCATTTCAATCACGAGCCTTCGCTCTATTTGATGCACACCGGGCGGACACTGCCGGGCAGGCCGTCGCTGGGTTCCTGGGTGGTGTACGGGCTGGGTTCGGAAAACCAGAACCTGCCGGCGTATGTGGTTCTGGACGATCCGAAGAAGCTTCCGGTGAACGGCATTCAGAACTGGCAGGCGGGCTATTTACCTCCCATTTATCAGGGCACCCGCTTTCGCTCTGAAGGGCCGCCGTTGTTGAATTTGAAACCGCCGGAAGAGTTGCCCTCGCCATTGGTGGAGGCGCAGCGTGATTTACTGCACCGGCTCGATCAGGGCCATCGGGACCGCCATGCAGGCTATGGCGATCTGGACGCGCGGATCTCCAGCTATGAACTCGCCGCACGGATGCAACTGACGGCTACCGATGCGCTGGACCTTTCGCAGGAAAGTGAAAAGACGAAAGAGATGTACGGGTTGAACGAGGAGCGGACGGCCAATTACGGCCGCCGTTGCCTGATTGCGCGGCGGCTTGTGGAGCGCGGTGTGCGATACGTGCAACTGTTCATCGAGTTTCAGATCTGGGATGCGCACTCGGATCTGGAGGACAGCCTTCGCTATAGTTGCGGCAAGACGGACAAGCCTGCCGCGGCCCTGCTGACAGACTTGAAGCAGCGCGGGCTACTGGACAGTACGCTGGTGCTCTGGGGCGGGGAGTTTGGGCGCATGCCGATTTCGCAAACGCGCCAGGGCACGGGCTCGGCGGGCCGGGATCACGGTCCTGCGGGGTTCAGCATGTGGATGGCCGGAGGCGGCACGAAGGGCGGCGCCGTTCACGGCGCTACCGACGATCTGGGCCACAAGGCGGTGGAGAATCGCGTGAGTGTTCATGACTTCCACGCGACCATGCTGCATCTGCTTGGGCTGAATTACCGGGATCTGGTGTTTGAGCGTCAGGGATTGAAGGAACGCATCACCGATCAAACACCGGCCCGGGTAATTTCTGAGATCCTGGCGTGAACCGACGATGAAAATTACCAAGATCGATTGCCATGTTTTGCTTGACCCCGCGTACGACATCGGGTCCACCAGTTCCGCTCAGGACGATCTGGTGGTCGAGGTTCATACCGACGAAGGCATCACGGGAATCGGTGAGACCGATGTTAATCCGTGGATTGCCCGCGCCTGTATAGAAGCGCCCGGCACTCACACCATGGGCTTGGGCTTGACCGAGATGCTGATCGGACAGGACCCGCTGCAGGTGGAAGCGCTTTGGGAGCGAATGTATACCGGGTCGGCAATGAATGGACGGCGCGGCGCGGTGATTCATGCCATGGGTGCGATCGACATTGCTCTGCACGATATACGCGGCAAGGCGCTGGGCAAGCCATGCTATGAATTTCTAGGTGGGGCGGCACGCACTCATATCACTCCCTACGCGTCGCTGCAACCGGAGGTCTCTTCGTTTGAGGTATACCGCGAATCGCTGCTCGATTGGGCGTTGCGCGCCAAGGAACTCGGCTTCCGTGCCGCCAAACTGGAGATCACTCCCTTCGGGCCGTATGCGCACAAGGGATTGAAGGCATCCGGGGCCGATATGACGCGCGTGATTGGAGAGGTGCGGCGGGCCGTGGGACCCGGCTTCACGCTGATGGTGGATCTGCAATATGCGTTTCCGGACGCCGATACCTGCCTGCGCACCATCCGCGATTGGGTGGAGTTCAACTTGTTCTTCATCGAAACGCCGTTGCCGTCAGACGATCTGGATGGGTATGCGCGGCTGGCAATGGAACAGCCGATCCCGATTGCGGCCGGGGAGTGGCTGGCGACGCGCTTCGAGTTTCTGGATCTGATGGATCGCGGGAAAGTGCAGGTGGCACAACCGGACGTCGCGCGCGTGGGCGGGCTGACGGAAGCCAAGCGCGTTTGCGATCTGGCGAAGGTCCGCGGCGTTACGATTGTGCCGCATCTTTGGAAGACGGGAATTTCTATTGCCGCCGCGGCGCACTTAGCCGCTTCCGCGCCGCACTGCGCCTTCATCGAGTTCCTGCCCGCGAGGCTATGCGGATCCGCATTGCGTCAGGAGCTGGTGTCTGATGAGCTTAAGATGGTGGACGGTGTGATTCCCTTGCCGGTGCGCCCGGGGCTGGGCGTGGAACTGAACCGGACTGCACTGCGCCGGTTCCAAGAGGCAGCGGACCGCGCTATTACAAGTTTTGCTTCGGTTGGGTAGCTATTGTCGTGCCTTCAAAATAACAATGCAGCCCAGGACGGCCCCCCCGGGTCCGCGCCGAGGGTGTGCCCAGCATGGGCAGAATCTAATTGGATGAAAGGAGCCAATCGGGGCCGATGACGGCAACCGTAGCGAAACGCAAGGCGTAAGAGGCGAGGCGAAGCTGAAAGAAGCG
>JANXXV010000381.1 GCA_025350445.1 Bryobacteraceae bacterium
GGCGTGTTCTATGAGCACGGTCACCGTATGATCGCCTCGCTGGTGGGTTTCCTCACCGTCATTATGGCCGTCTGGCTATGGCGGGTTGAGGACCGGCGCTGGATGCGCTATCTGGGTCTTGGCGCGCTGGGCGCCGTCGTCGTGCAGGGCGTACTGGGCGGGATGACCGTCAAGTACATGCTGCCGAAGCCGGTCAGCATCAGCCACGCTTGCCTGGCGCAACTGTTCTTTTCCACTACGGTCGCCATCGCGATCTTTACTTCGCCGTCGTGGAAACGCGGCCCCACGGTTGTGGAAGATTCCGGCTGGCCTTCAATGCGGACGCTGGCGTTATCGGCTCCAGTATTGGTCCTGGTGCAACTGGCGCTGGGGGCGGGATACCGGCATCGGGCGTTCACGGTGATGCCCCACGTGATGGGAGCCATTTTCGTCACCGGGTTTCTGATCACCGTGGCGGTGTTTGTACTGGCGCAGTTCGGCTCGCATTCGATACTGAACCGGACCGCATGGGGGTTGATGGGAATCACCATCGTGCAAGTGGTCCTGGGCATCGTGACTTATCTGGCGCGGCTCGCGGGCGTGGAGAGCGCGGTTCCACCGCCGTCCACCGTGGTGCTGACCATTCTGCATGTGGCCACCGGCGCGTTAACCATGGCCTGCGCGGTGGCTCTGGCTATTCAGGTTCGCCGCAATGTTCGCCCGCAGGCGAAGCTGGCTGCAAGCAGTCTGCCGGCGGTTTCCTGATGCTTATCGACTACATTCAGCTGACCAAACCGCGCATCACCTGGCTTATTTTAATGAGCACCGGAGTGGGTTATTTCTTTGGCGCGCTGGACAGTTGGACGTGGATGGTTTTGCTGCATACCTTGCTGGGGACGGCGTTCATCGCCTCCGGAACGGCGGCTCTGAACCAGTGGTGGGAGCGCGAGGCGGATAAGAAGATGGTCCGGACGCAGAACCGGCCGCTTCCCGCGGAGCGCCTGCATCCCACGCGCGCACTGATTTTTGCGATCGTTCTGTCGGTCATTGGGTTTGCGGAACTCAGCCTGGGAGCGAATCTGCTCACCGGCTTGCTGGGGCTGTTCACGCTGGCCAGCTATCTGTTTGTTTACACGCCGCTGAAGCAGCGGACGCCGCACTCCACAACAATTGGCGCTATTCCAGGGGCGATGCCTCCGCTTATCGGCTACGCAGCCGCGCACGGAACGCTTACGGCGCAAGGCTGGGCACTGTTCGCCATCCTGTTCCTGTGGCAGTTCCCGCATTTCTACGCCATCGCCTGGATGTATAAAGACGACTATTCGAAAGCCGGTATCAAGATGCTGCCGGTGGTGGACCCAAGCGGCGATTCCACGGTGCGGCAGATTCTGTTTTACTCGCTGGCGTTGATCCCCATTAGCCTGTTGCCGCGCTACCTTGGCATGTCCGGCAACGTTTATCTGGTGGGTGCGTTGATTCTGGGAGCCAGCTACTTCTATTCGGGCGTATTGGTGGCGCGCGAACTCAATCGGACGCAGGCACGACGCGTGCTGCTTGCCTCCATCATTTACCTGCCCGTGCTCTACGGGCTGATGATGGCAGACCGCGTCAGCTTGTGAACAAGGCGCTGGTGTTCGCAGCCGTGCTGCTGACCGGGTGCTGGCGCAAATCGCCGCTGACGCCGTACGGTTCCGTCCCTGAGTTTGTTCTGACCGATCAAACGGGACAACTCTTTCGCAGCGCGCAGATCTTGAGCGGCCACGTCTGGCTGGCGAACTTCATTTTCACCAACTGTATGGGCCCTTGCCCACGGATGACCAGCCAGATGAAACAGGTGATTGCCAAGGCCAACGGCGGGGCCGATCTGCACGTGGTCACCTTCACCATCGATCCGGATCGAGACACGCCTGAGGTGATGGCCGCTTATGCGAAGCGCTTCCAGGCCGATCCGAAAAACTGGCACTTTCTCACCGGCCCGCGAGCGGACTTACGGAAGCTAAGCTGGGACACATTTCATCTTAGCGACGTGGATGGCGCGCTGGAGCACAGTACGCGGTTCGTGCTGATTGACGGCAAGGGCCGGATCCGCGGCTATTACGAAACTTCCGATTCGGAAAGCATCGCGACGCTATTGGACGACATCCAGATAGTGACAAAGGAAACGCCTTGATTCCAGTTCACGATCTGCCGGCGGTAAACGCTACCCTGAATGCCATCGCCGCGATTCTGCTGGTTTGGGGCTATACGCTGATCCGGCGCAAGCGCGTGCAACAGCACCGGCGCGTGATGATAAGCGCGTTCGGCGTGTCCATCGTGTTCCTGATCTGTTACGTGATTTACCATGCGCAGGTGGGCTCGGTGCCTTATCCGAAGACCAAGCCGTTCCGCACATTCTACCTGGCTCTTTTGTTTACTCATGTGGTTTTGGCGGCTACGGTTCCCGTGCTGGCTTCGATCACGCTGTATCGGGGCTGGAAGGGAGACTACGCGCGGCACCGGCGCATTGCGCGATGGACTTTTCCCATTTGGCTGTACGTGAGCGTAACCGGGGTGATTGTGTACGTTATGCTTTACCGGTTTTAGAATCTAGCGCCGGGCACGAACGGCCGTAAGATCGAATTGCGCCAAATCGATCCAATTGCTTCCGCCTCTGTTCTGAACGAACGTCAGCGAATCCACGACAAACGTGCGTGCCAAGGCTGATTCCCGCCAGCGCCGGGTGGCTAGCTCTAACACTTGCGGCACGGTTGCTGGATCCAGATCCTGCGCCAGTGTTACGTGCGGGTGGTACGGGAATTTCTCGTCGAACTCCAGACCTTCCACGGCGAGCGCCGCGTGCATAGCGGCTAACTCCGTCCCGCCCTGGTCCAGCGCGGCGTAAATTACATTCGACTTCTGGAAAATCTGGACGCCGGTAAAACCGACCTGAAAAGAGCCAAACCGGTCAAGACGGTCTTCGATTGTTCGACGGTTGGCCTGGAGATCGGCTGTAGTCGGTCGCGGGGGCAGTATGGTTACGTGCGCGTGCGGCTTACAGCCTGCCACAAGTTCTTCTCTCAGACGGTCGAGGAATTCGCCCAGAGTACCGGGGATGTAGCTGACCAGGGCGAACAGATTGATTCGATCCGCATCGATCGGATCGACGATCATACTTCCAACTCCAGGGCTTCTGAGGAACCGGCGCAAAACGGACCCGGTTCCGGCGGCCTTTGCGCTTTTAATGAGACGAAGGCGGGCCCGACGCTAACGGCACTGCTTCTAAACCACTCTTTACTTCCGGCATGATCCATTGTGCTTCTTCAAATCCGACATACTTATAGATGCGGAGTTCACCGCCCTCGACTTCTAATATATCGCCAACTTGCAGGGCCGTGCCGGTGTCTTTCAATTGCATCCAGACGGCGTAGACCCCCTGGGCCTCTACCGAGTGGACCAACTCGTAGTCCTTCGGCTTTACCGCAGTGACGCCGATGGTGTGCGGCGCCCAGCGAAACTGCTGGCGGACGTTGTCCTTCATGCGATAAATACGATAGGCCGCCATCGGAAGCTCCCCCTGGTGCAACTGGATCGACTAAACACGCTCAAAACATTCTACAACTAAATGTTTTAAGTTGTTAGCATCTTTTTTGCCCATCGAGATCCAGCGCTCGGCATTCGGGCGGCTCCAGTAGACGGTATCCCTGCCCGTCCCAAGCGGGGCGGCCGGGCTTATGTCTACAATCTCCACCTGGCCAAGCGGACTCCGGCGCTGTCCGCTGTAGAGCCGCGCCGCTGCCGCGGCGGCACGGACCACTAAGGGCCGATGCTTCAAGACGTTCACGCAAATTATGCGCGTTGCCCCCATCTCGACGGCATCCATCACAGGCAGTGGATCGGCCAGTCCGCCGTCTCCATACATCACACCGCCGATCTGCTGTTGGCGAAGGAAAAGGGGAACGGCGCAGGAAGCCGCGAGATGCTGCCAGGAGAGGCCCGGGGATTCAAAGCGTACGCGCTTCATGGTCCGCATCTCAGTGGCTACCAAAGCGTAGCGGATGCGCGGGGAACAGCTTTGGTGTATCCGTTGCATCCAGCCCTCCGGAAGATCCGGGTGGATGATGCCGTCGGAGAGCCTTTTCGGATAACGCCACGCCACTTGAGAGCCGGACCCCAGGTCGAGCCAGTTCCGTTCCAGGGTTTCGCCGGAACAGCCGCCGGCGATCAGCCAGCCGTTCAGCGATCCGATAGACGTGCCGACTACCATGTCGAGTTGGAGGGTATCGTGAAGCGCGGCCCAAACGCCAGCCTGATATGCACCGAACATTCCGCCCCCGGAAAGCACTAGCGCGGTTACTTTTCGCATTACCTTCGATTGATGCACTTCATGATAGCGGCGTTGCCGAAATCCTTCCAGTGAAAGGAACCCGCGTGTGGCGGCATCCCTCAATGACATCGTACGACGCCGGGAACATTTGGACCGCTTTTGTAGTCCAAACCTCCGGGCGAGGTCAACCTATTTCGGAGGTGCGACATGAGAGCACACAGTAAAGTATCGGAACTCTGGTTTTTCTTCTTCGCCATAGCCCTGATTGCCGGCTGCGCGATGATGATGGAAACTTCCGAGCGCGTCCGCGCGGCAAACGGCGAAACTGTTTCCGCCATTTACTCACATGCGGATTTGCAGGTGACGATTCCCTTCAAAGCGCCGCGGGCGGGTCGGGGGCAGTTGACGGTGGAAGTATTGAATCCGGAAGACGAGGTTCTGGGGCATTCCAAACAGGCAGTGTCCGCCAGGGAAGGAAGCGGTGTTTGGCAGGCGAAACTTAAACTGGCGACAACTGTGGGTGTCGACGACTTGGTCTGGCATCGGCTGCGTTATCGATTTGCCTACATCGATCAGCGGGAACCGGTGTTGCAGGGCACCGAATCTATCTCGCGGATTCTGCGCACGCCGGTGATTCGCGTGCTTGGGCAGCAATCGTACCTGACCGGCGGACCGGCGGCGATCCGGGTTATCGTTAGCGATTCGCAGAGTGAGACAATCTCCGGGCCGGGGTCTGTGCGCATCGATTTAGCGGCTCCGAATCAGAAGCCGCGGGTACTCTACACCGGGGCGCTGAACCGGCGGGGGACGGCGGAAGCGGACTTCCATTTTCCCGCCGGGCTGGCTGGCGCCTACGCGCTGCACTACGTTGTGGACACTGCTATCGGGTCCACGGAGCTTACGCAGCCGGTGCGGCTGGAAGACAAGGTGTCTATCCTGCTTACCACCGAAAAGCCCATGTACCAACCGGGGCAGACTATCCACGTGCGTGCGTTGGCTCTGGATCGCTCCACTCATGAGGCGGCGGCGGACCGCAAGCTGACCTTTGAGTTGGAGGATTCCCGGGGCAATAAGGTCTTCAAGAGGGTGACCCAGACGGGGAAGTTCGGAATTGCCGCAGCGGAATTTGGGCTGGCGGAGGAAGTGAACCTGGGCGCCTATCATCTTCGCGCGGTGATGGGCGATGCCGAAGCGGGTGCGCAAAATAGCGCTCAGATGGCATTGAATGTGGAGCGGTATGTGCTGCCTAAATTCAAAGTGGCTGTCGAGTTTTCAGGCAAAGCGAAGCACGGTTATCGTCCCGGCGATCGTGTTACCGGAATCGTACGCGCCAACTACTTTTTCGGAAAGCCGGTGGAGGGCGGGGAAATCACCGTGAAGGCTACGGGGATGGATGTGGCGCAGTTTGAGGCGGGATCGGTGCAAGGCAAAACGGATCATGAAGGCGCCTACCACTTTGATCTGCGGCTGCCGGCTTACTTTACCGGACGCCCGCTGAACCAGGGTGCGGCCCGGGTGTTGATTGAAGCCACGGTGAAAGATTCGGCCGGCCATGCGGAGACGCGCGGCCAACCGGTTGCGGTTAGCGAATCGCCGCTGATTGTGACGGCGGTTCCCGAGGGAGGCACGCTGATTCCTAATCTGGAGAACCAGGTGTTTGTGCTTACCTCCTACGCGGACGGGCAGCCGGCACGGGCCAGCATGAAGGTTCGTGCCGCGGGAAACGCAGAACAGACTGTTAACACGGATGCGGGTGGTGTTGCGGTGGTGCGGCTGAAGGCCGGTGCTGGAAGTGTGGCGCTCGCGATTGACGCGAACGATACGGAAGGCAATCGCACGTCTGTTTCCGTGCCCTTGACTATCCGTGCCGGCGACGACCAGATACTGCTTCGCACTGAGCACGCGGTGTATCGCGCTGGAGACCGGATCGCGTTGAAAGTGTTCTCGACGAAGAGGCAGGGGAGCGCCTATGTGGATGTGGTCCGTGAAGGGCAAACGGTACTGACGCGCGACCTGGATATTGTTAACGGCACGGCGGAGTTGGTCTTGACCGCTACGCCGGAGATGGCGGGCACGCTGGACTTCAACGCCTATCTTTTCGGGCGGGATGCGCGCCCGGTTGGCGATCATCGATTGTTGTTTGTGCAGCCGGCGGGTGAACTTAAGATTACGGCGGCGGCGGATTCTACAGTGTACAAGCCCGGCGGCGATGCCCGCATCCGATTCCATGTGACGAACGGCCGGGGGGAAGGTGTGCAGGCTGCGCTGGGGTTGCAGGTGGTGGATGAAGCGGTGTTCGCGCTGGCGGAAAAGCAGCCGGGCTTTGCCAAGGTCTTTTTCTATCTGGAACAGGAAGCGATGAAGCCGCGGGTTGAAATTCACTCTATAGGGATGACTGATGTAGTAGAGCCGGTGGAAGCAGGGCAGGCGGAACAACGCGACCGGGCAGCGCGTGCATTATTTGCGGCGACGGAGATGGTGATCGCGAATAAGTTTGAGACCGAGGTTGGCCGCGTCAACCCTCAGGCCAAGTGGGGAGAGTATTACGGGCGTTATCAGAACCGATTCCAGTCTCAGGTAGTCAAACTGGCGCAGAGTCTAAGCCGTGTGTATTCCGGCGGCGATCTTACCGCGGTAATGGGAAAGGTGAGCGGGCCGGAAGCGCGTGATTCGTGGAATAACGTTTTCCGTGTGGAGCATGCGCCTTGGGATGCGCAGAAGAAATACTACGTGGTTACGAGCGCGGGGCCGGATCAGCGCTTCGGCACTGGCGATGAGATGACTACCTATGTGGAAGTTAGAACCGGGAAGGCGGTCAACTACCCCACCTTGCGTGCGATGGAGGTGGCTATTGAACATGATCGAGGCCCGGTGAATGGCCGTGCGGAGATCGTGGGATTCGTCTTCGATGCATCCCGCGCGGCGATACCCCGCGCCACCGTTACGGCGCGCGAAGTTGCCACGGGGACCACGCGCAGGGCCGCGGCGGGCGAGAACGGGCAGTTCAATCTAGCCGGGCTTCCGCCTGGGGAATACGATGTCCGGGTGGAGTCCGCGGGATTCAGGTCCGGCTCGACGCGCGTTAAGTTGGAGCCGAGGGATCGTGCGAACGTGTCCGCCACTTTGGAAGTGGGCGCCGTCAGCGAATCCGTGGTGGTGATGACCGGGAACGGCATGAGGGATTCGATGCGAATGGAGCGGCGTGGCGGAGTGGCTGGCGGATTTCCGGCTGGCATGGGTGGCGGTGTGATGGGTGGCATCATCGGTGGAGTTCCCGCCGCCGCTCCGCCTCCGCTTCGAATGGCGAATATGGTTGTTTTAGCGTCGCCTGGTATCGTTAAGAAAGAGTCGTCCGACGCACCGGCCGCGCGCGTGCGGTCCTATTTTCCGGAAGCGCTTTACATCAATCCCGAGATCATCACGGACCAGCACGGCAACGCCAGCATTTCTATTCCGCTTGCCGACTCCATTACGACTTGGCGCATGGCGATGGTGGCGTCCACGATGCATGGAGCGTTGGGCAGCGGCGTTTCCAGCATCAAGGTGTTCCAAGAGTTCTTCGTCGATCTGGATCTGCCGGTCACGCTGACGCAGGGCGACCGGGTGGCCATCCCGGTTGGTGTCTATAACTACTCGCCAGCGCGAGGTGACGTCAGCCTGAAGCTGCAACCGGACAACTGGTATTCGCTGGTGCAGGACGTTCCGGACAAGACGCTGGCGGTGGATTCCGGGCGCGTTGGCGGATCGCAGTTCACGTTGGAGGCGAAGCGAATCGGCAAGTTTAAGCTGACGCTGTCGGCTGCGATGGGAACGAGCCGGGCCGATATTATCGTCCGCGAAATTGAAGTGATTCCGAATGGCCGCGAACAGAACACCGTATTCAACGGGCGGCTGGAGACTTCGGTGGAACACAACTTCGATCTTCCGGCGGCCGCTATTCCGGATGCGAGCAAAATCTTTGTGCGGCTGTATCCGGGCCCGCTCAGCCAGGTGATTGAAGGCATGGACAGCATTCTGCGCATGCCGGGCGGCTGCTTTGAGCAGACGTCGTCCAGCACGTATCCGAATGTGCTGGCGCTGGACTACATGAAGACGACGAAGAAATCGACGCCCGAGGTGCGCGCGAAAGCGGAAGGCTACATTGCGAACGGGTATCAGCGGCTGCTGACTTTCGAAGTTCCCGGCGGAGGCTTTTCGTGGTTTGGCAGCGCGCCCGCGAACAAGATTCTGACTGCGTACGGGCTGATGGAGTTTTACGATATGTCGAAGGTGTATGAAGTGGACCGGAATGTGATTCTGCGTACCCAACAATGGCTGGCCGGGCAACAGCAGGCCGATGGAAGCTGGAAGCCCGATACTTCCTTCATCAATGAAGGCGCGACGAACCGCTATAACTCGGACGTGTTGCGCATTACCGCCTACATTGCCTGGTCGCTGAGGAATACGGGCTACCAGGGGCCGGCGGTAGAGAAGGCGCGGCAGTTCATCGGCATACACATGGACAAGAAGCTGGACACGTATACGCTGGCGGTGCTGGCTAACTTCGCAGTGGATTACGCAAAGGACCGCGGCTTCACCGCGCAGGCGATGAAGCTGCTGCTGGATGCGAGTACCACGAAGGACGAACAGGTTTGGTGGAATGCGGAAGAAACCGCAGTTTACGCTACGGGCACAAGCGCCAGCGTGGAGACCACGGGGTTGGCGGCGCAGGCGTTGCTGAAATGGGGCGAAGCGCCGGCGGTTGCGGGCAAGGCCTTGACCTATATCGCGGCGAAGAAAGATGCGTCGGGAACGTGGGGCACTACGCAGGCCACCATCATGGCGCTGCGTGCGTTGCTGCTGGCCAGCGGGAAGGGTGCGGCGGACGTTCGCGGCGATCTGGAAATTTCGCTGAACGGCAAACCGGTGGAAAGGCTGAAGTTGACCGCTGAGAATAACGATCTGTTGCACCAGTTTGTGCTCAAGGGGATTGATGCCAAGGGCGCTAATCATGTGAGTATCCGGTTTAACGGCAAGGGCGGACTGGCCTATCAGGTGGTGGGCCGCTACTTTCTGCCGTGGAACGAGAAGCCGGCGAACGAACCGCTGGACATTCAAGTTACGTACGACCGCGCGCAACTGGCTCAGGACGACGTGGCGACCGCTACGGCGGTTGTCCGGAACAACATGCGCAAGGCCGCCAACATGGTGATGGTGGACTTAGGAATTCCGCCGGGCTTCGATCTGCTAAGCGAAGACTTGCAGGCGATTGTGGAGAAGACGGCCTGGCGCAAAGGCGGGAGGCTGGAGAAGTTCAGCATGACGGCGACGCAAGCGATTCTTTACTTCGACTCGGTTGGCGGCGGTGAGACGGTGACTATCCGTTACCGGCTGCGCGCCAAGTATCCCGTGCGGGCCAAGACATTTCAGTCGAGAGTCTACGAATATTACGATCCTGAAGTAAGTTCAGTGGCGCGCCCGGTGCAATTGGAAGTTCGCAAGCGATAACCTTACATCCGCGGCGGCGGTTCTTCACGGTTGCCAGGGCTGGGCGGTTCGGAGGTGACCAGTATCTCCAGATCGCCCTTCGACCTGTTTTGCATTCGATGCGCGGAACAAGGCTGCACCAGCGCCCCTTCGCGCGTGCAGCACCACCAGCCGCGCGCCTATTTCCAGCGCTGCCCGGCCAGACAAAACGTAGAAGAACTGTTGCGCTATGCGGTGCCGGTGCCGCGTTTCACTTCTGCCCGGCGGCAGCTTTTCCGGAATTGCGTTGATGCGGTCAGTCTTCACCAGGTAGCAGCCATCGCAGCAATCGCCCCAGCGGTCGTGTACCGCTGTCCGGGTGCCGGTGGTGCTATCGGCGGCGCTTAGAGAGAACCACGCCAGGGGGAGAATTGGACGCTTTCGGAAGCTTTCGGATCATTCCAAATCTTAGTCTGGCGTGTTAAGCTTTCGCCATGCCTACCGCCCTCATCACAGGTACCAGCACCGGAATCGGACTTGAAACCGCCATCGCGTTTGCCCGCAAAGGATACCGTGTGTTTGCCGGACTGCGATCTCCGGCGAAGGCTTCCCTTCTGCAAAAAGCGATCGGCGGGGGGCTTCCAATTGTCATGGTGAAGTTGGATGTAGACGACGATGACTCTGTAGCGCATGCCGTTTCCAGCGTGCTGGAGCATGCCGGAGCGATTGATGTGCTGGTGAACAACGCGGGAATCGGCAAACGGGGCGCGATTGAGTTGCTCTCTCTTGAGACCAGTAAGGCGATGTTTGAGACCAACTACTTTGGCGCTATCCGGATGATGCGCGCGGTACTGCCCGGCATGCGCCCCCGCCGCTCAGGCGCGATTGTCAACGTTACGTCGTTGTGCGGTAGAGTCGCACTTCCTTTGCACGGGCATTATACTGCCAGCAAGTATGCGCTGGAGGCTGCCAGCGAGGCTCTTGCCGGCGAGATGCGTCCGTTCGGCGTGCGCGTGGCTATCATTGAACCCGGCGTGATCCTGACACCCATCTTCACCAAGGGCGATTCCACTATCGATCCATCGCATCCATACCTCACCGCGGTCAACCGACTGAGCCGTTTCTTCGCGGCGCAGTTGGTGGATCCGACCATGCCCGCTGCCGTGGCCGATACTATCATCGAAGCGGTTGAGACCGATGCGCCGCGGCTGCGGTACCTGGTGGGACAAGATGCCCGCGCCTTGATGGCCGGCCGCAGCGGGATTTCGGATGAAACATGGATCGGGCTGAACGCGGAGGCCGACGAAGATCGATTCGTCGCCAGGGCACTGGAAGTATTTGGCATGGATCTCTACAATCCGCCGTCCGCGTTCAGCCGCTCGCTCGCTAGACGAACCCAAGCTTCGGCGGGCTGAAGTTCACGAGGTTCGGGAAGATCTGCAGCAGGTCTGAGTCGGCGACGCCGAACCAGCTTCCGAGAGTGGCCGCGTATTGATCGAGCGAGGACGTTGGAATCCAGTTACCGCGCCCGCCGGCATCGTCGATTCCATTTAGCTCATGCCTGGGGAACGTGCCGTAGGTGAGGCCGCCGTTCACTGCGCCGCCGATCACCATATGGTGACTGCCCCACGCATGGTCGGTGCCCACATTGGCGTTCGAGTTTCCGGTACGGTTGAATTCGCTCTCGGTGAAAAGCGTCACGTTGTTCATGGTGCCGGCGGTTTGCATGGTGCTGAAGAAGGCGGCGAAAGCGGAATTCACGTCCGCCATGAGTTGCGCCTGCTTGGCTAAGAGTTGTTCGTGATTGTCAAAGCCGCCCATGCCCGCGAAGAAGATTTGCCGGTTCATGCCGAGCGCTCCGCGGACCGACATAATGCGGGCCACTTGCGACAATTGCTGGCCCAGCCCGGTATTGGGAAACGTAACCGGAAGCGCGGGTGCGCTATTGAGCGCGGCGTTGATTTCCTGCGCCGATTTGATGGAATCGGCAAGGACGCCGTTGGCGGCGCTTACCAGTTGCAGGCCGGTATCGAAGGTAAGGACGCGGGGCAGGGAAGCCAGGCGGGCGTTCATCGCGTTCCCGTCTCCAAAGGTGGAAAGGCCGAACGAATTCGAGTTTGAGAAGTTGAGTCCTTTTGTGTTCGGGCCGGAAAGGAACAGCGCGTTACCGCCATTCACGGTAACGCCGGGCTGCAATGGGCCGGTGTTTTGGGTAATGATCAGATCGTTGATACGGCCGCCCCAGCCGGTGCTGCCGCCGTTAGGATCGGAACTCTGCCACTGTTGCGTCTGGTCGGAATGGGAATAGAGATTGCGCGGCAACTGCGTGGAATTCAGCGTCGCCTTGGAAGTGGGCCGGAAGAGAGTGCCGACGTTGAACACGGCCGCAGCCTGCTTGGCAGCGAAGAGATCGCGCACTGTAGTCAAGTTCGGGTGCAACCCGTAGCCGGTTGTGGCCGCGGGAAGCAGCGTCCCTTGACCAAGCGCAACCGGGCCGCGCATGGCGCTGTAGAGCGAGTAGCGCGTGGAATCGAGCGGCACAATCATATTGTTGGAATCGTTGCCGCCGAAAAAGAATACGCACACCAGCGCTTTGTACGTAGAGGTGGACTGCGCCCGGGCGGACACCAGACCCAGCCGGGTGAGATGCGCGCCGATACCGGCGGCGCCCAGACCGCAGCAGCTCTTCAGGAATTCACGGCGATTTCGTTTCATCATTGTCTCAATCTCCTTTGCGTGCGGTTAATGGTCGGCCTGGTATTGCGCCGAGGCCAGGATTAGGTACAGAGCCGTGCGCGCTCGTTCGGCAAGGTTGGTTGCCGGGGTGAAGCGGACCGCAGTAATGATTTCGTTGCGTTGTTCGGTTGACATGTTGCCGCCCATCAACAGCAGGCTGCAATAATCCACCAACGCGGCCGGATCCGCGGCGCGGCTGGTGAACGGAGTAAAGTCCACGGTGACGTCCGCTCCGAAGCCGCCGCTAATCAGCATGCCGGAGAAGTTGGTGCGGATCAGCGAGGTGACCGAGGTCAGGATTTGGAATTCAGGGCCCACCAGGGGGGTGTTGCGGATGTGATAGTTCGGCGAGAAGTAGCTGAAGACCGACGGCGAGTAGAACACCTTTTGGCCCATCTCCTCGGCCAGATCGGTCATGAAGGGATGGTCTACCACCTGTGCGTTCAGCGAGCGGGCCTGTGAGACGACGAACAGTGCGGGTTCCATCAGCTTGCCCGCGGTGGCGGTGCCCAGACTTGCTTCGGGGTGCGCGAGAATTGCCTGCACCACTGCCGCCAGATCGCCGCGGACATTGCTGCCGTTGTTGTTGAACACCGCCGCCACATCGCCTATATAAGTTGCGCTGGGGTTCGACGTCACCAAATGCTCAATGAGTTGGCGGCAAATGAACGGACCCATATTCGGGTGATTGAAGATCAGGTCCAGCGCCTGGTTCAGGTCCTGGCGGGCCGTCTGGCCAGGCGCAAAGTTCACGCCGAGGAAGGTCTTGGCGCCTGTGTCGTGGAATTTTTCCACGGGCTCCATTGGGACCCTGTAGTTCTCTGGAGCCAAATCCGTTGGGATGGTGGCCGGGTTGCCGTCGCCGAATGTCCAGCCAGTGAGGATGCGGGCCAGTTGCTTGACGTCGACTTCGGTGTAGGTGGGCATTGGTTTGCCCAATCCGTCCAGCATTGGCGTGCCGTTTGTGTTTATCTTTGTCAGTCCCAGCGTGAAAAGCTGCATCACTTCGCGGGGATAGTTTTCATTTGGCGGCACGCCGGTAACCGTCTGGCTCTGGTTGTTCAGCATGTTGAGATACCGGCCCATCACCGGGTTCAACGTTACGGCAGCCATCAGGTCGCGATAGTTACCGAACGCCCCGTTGATGAAGAGCCGCTGATAGTTGACGATTCCACCCGCATTGTCCACCTCCACCGCCGATGCGATCCAGATCTGATGCAGCGCCCAGGCGAGACGTTGGCGCAACTGGTCGGGTCCGGTGATGGCAAGCCGCATGAAGTGTTCTTGCGTCATTTCGACGGTCATGTCGTACAGCGTGTCGGGATAGACGGAGGCCGGCGCGGCTAATTGTTCGGCCAAAAACGCGGAGTGGCCGATTTGTTTTACGTGGTCCACGTCACCCGGCCGGGGTCCCCAGGTAGCCTGCCTCACCAGGCGGAATGCGGACAGTGTGGCCGGATCCGTGGCGGGCGGTGGTCCGGCGGGGGTGCCGGTCAATTCCGCCGACCGCGCACTTTCCCCGGTGGTGTTCACCGCGGTCACTTTGTAGAAGTAGGCGGCGCCGTTGGACAACCCCGTATTCACGAACGTGGGCGCGGGCAGATTTGCGCCTACGGCGACAGCGGCTTCCGCATTGCTTGCGGAACCGCGATACACATTGTAAGCCACCGCCGTGGGAACCGCAGGCCAGTTCAGCGTGATCTGGGCGTTGCCTTCGGTAACGGTGATGGCGGCGGGCGCGGCCGGTGGGGCAAGCGGCATGGCGCTCGCCTCATTCGAAGACGGCCCGGCGCCGCCTGCATTCACCGCGGCCACTTTGTAGAAGTACATAGTGCCGTTGGTCAGGCTGGTATTGGAGAAGGTAACGGCATTCACGTTCGTCGCGACCGGCGCTATTGCTTCGGCATTCGAGGCGGGACCGCGATAGACGTTGTAACCGGTGACGCCGGTTACGGCGGTCCACTTCAGAGTCACCAAGGCATTGCCCGGGGTTGCCGTCAATCCTGTTGGAGCTGTCTGCGGCGCTGGCGCCGCGGGCGTTGCCGTAGCTTCATTCGAAGGGGCGCCGGCACCGGACAGGTTCACGGCCCGGACGTTGTAGAAGTACGGCGTTCCGTTGGTGAGGCCGGTGTTGGTAAAGGTGATGGCATTCACGTTGGTGGCGATGGCGTTGGCCGATTCGCCCTTCGCGGCGCCACCGCGGTAGACGTTATAAGCGGTGGCACCGGCGACGGCGGACCACGTCAACGTGATCTGCGTATTACCCGGAGCCGCTTTCAAGTCCGCCGGAGGACCGGGCGGCGGCGCTCCAACCGGCGCCGCGCCGGCTTCGTTCGAAGGAGCGCCGGCGCCCAACGTGTTTACGGCGCGAACTTTGTAGAAGTATTGCGTACCGTTCGTCAATCCGGTGTTGGTGTAGGTGGTGGCGGTGATGTTGGTGGCGATCGGGGTTGGCGGCTCGGCGTTCGCGGCAAGGCCACGATACAGATTGTAGGTGGCGGCGCCGGTTGAGGCTTTCCACGCGAGAATGATCTGCGTGTTTCCGGGTGTACCGGTAAGACCCGCGGGAGCCGGGGGCGTGCCTGGAGCGGGTGGATTGTCGCTATCGCTCCCGATTGGCAGCAGCTTCGCATCGGCCCAGTCGGCCAAGTCGCCGATGTTGCCGTCGCCCGCATCCAACACTTTCAGCGTAACGGTGTCCAGGCCCAGCACGGAAACATCCACATGCTTCACCGCATCTTTCCCGTGCAATGTGTCCGAGCGGTAGAGGCGCGTGGTTCCGTTCCAGATTTCGAAAATAACCGATCCTTCGCCATCAGCGGAATCGTCGATGCCAAGGATCGCACTTAGCAGGTCGTATTTCTTGTCGAGGTTGTACTTGATCTCGGATACGGCCCTGGTGCCGAGCCCCTTGCGGTACGTTCGCCCGCGCAGTTTGATGCGCTTCGCATCTCCCGATGCGGCGCCCCCGTTTGCGCGGTCTTTCTCCACAGGCCCGTCGCCGTTGGTGGCGGAGACCCAGTTCAAATCGCTCAAATATTTTACTTTCTCGATGCCTTCGAGGCGGGCGCTGGCCCAATCGGCATGATCCCAGGCGATGCCGTCGCCGGCATCGGTCACTACCAGGCGCATTTCCCGCGCATCTTCGACCGGTACTTCAATTGCGAGCCCCGGCATGCTGCCGAGCATCATCGGGCTCCGATAGGCGCGCTTGCCGTCGAGCCATACTTCGAACACCACGCTGCCGTTGTTGCCGGTTTCGTCGTCCACGCCGACGATCGCTCGGAAGACGTCGTAGCGGTCGTCCAGCGCATAGCGGATTTCAGATGGCGCGTGCACACCCAGGCCATCGGCATAGCGGTGGCCGCCGATGGTCAGCGTTTTCCCGTCTTTCGCTCCCTGATCTCCGTTCGAACGGTTCAACTCCGGCGGACCCCACCCGTTACTGGCGCTCAACCATGGCAGGTCGCTGATGCGGACCCGTGACGCCACGGGCGGCGCAGTCAGAACGGGAATGGCGGTAGGGTAGAGCCGCTCTTGAGGAATTACCTGTTCTGCCTGTCCCGGATAGGTCCAGAACAGTTGAATCACCGCACTACCCATATTCTGGTAGTACTCGAGTTGGATGTTATAGCGGTGCCCGGCCAGCAGTTCCACCGGCACGGCTTGATCCCAAGCGGGCGAATGATCCGACCAGTGGTTGATTAGAACTTTGCCGTCGATCCACAGGCGAACGCCATCGTCTGACCGCGTGACAAAGGTGTAAGCCCCGCTGACGGGCGCCTCCACTTGGCCGGTCCAGCGGACGGAGAAACGATCGGCGGGAAGTCCCGGCGCGGGCCCCGCGGCGCCCCATTGAAAATTAATTGTGGAATCGATGCGGGCGAGCGCAACAGCGGCGGTCAATCCCGTGTTAGCAAAATAGCCGCCGTTGAGCCCGGCGCCGGTGCCGGGTTGGGCCCATCCCTGGGTTGAAAGAATAAGGGCACAAAAAGTGGGGAGGAAAAGAGGCCGCAGCGTTCGCAATATTTGATGGTCAGTCACAGTGTCTCCTCGGACAAGTAGCTGGACCAGCATAACGGCTAAGGTGCGCCCGACCTATTAGGAAAGGTACCGAATTATCTGTAGTACTAGTACCTAAGCCTCTCCGGTTTTAGGGTACTGCCTTGGGATCTGCGCAAGGGGTGAATATCTCAAGTCAAAGATAACAAACTGGTTATATCTGAAGTAAGGTGGTCAATGGGATTCGTTCGCCTTAATTGCTTCGCGCATTTTGGCCATCAGTTGCGGCACGACTGCCTGAGGGCGTTCCGACAATTCATATTCCAATGCCAGGTAGCCGCGATAGCCGCTCGTTCCCAGGATACCCAGAATGCGCGGCCAATCTGCCGGTACGTTCTTATGATCGATGTGGACTTCCGACTTAAAATGCACATTAGTGGCGAACGGGGCGCATAAAGCGATCTGATTATATCCGTCGTTGGGGAAATTGCCCACGTCCAGATTGATTCCCACCCACGGTGAGGCGGTTTTCCGCACAATTTCTAAGGTGCGTTCCGCAGTGGTGGTAATGCCGCCATCGTCTTCAAGGCCGAGGGCAATCCCCTTTTTGGCCGCTTCGTCCGCGCAGAGCTTCAAGGTCTCGACTGCCCAGGAAACCGCCTGATCTTCCGTGGCGCCTTTCGGCACGGCTCCTCCGAACACGCGGATATGTCCGGATCCCAGACGTTGTGCAACGTCGAGCCATTTGCGGACTGTATCCACTTCGCCCGCGCGCAGTTCCGGTGTTGGCTGTGCCATTCGCGCGCGGACACCCAGGTTGTAGAGGGAGATGGCTGAGCGGTAGGCTATCTTCTTAAGCGCGAAGAGAGTCTCGTCGCTGGTGTCGGCCAGCCAGTAGGTGGTGAGGTCTACGCCGTCGGCCCCTACCTCCGCCGCCATATGGATCACGTCCGCATAGGTCATGGACTTGTCTTTCAACTGATCGCGGAATGAGTAGGCGCAAATCGCAGGGCGGAAACGAGCCTTGCTTTCAGTTGCGGCGGCACCGGGGCGCGGCATTGCCAGAGAGGCAGCACAAATGGAAGGCAAGAAATCACGGCGTCGCATGGAAGGTTCTCCTAAGATCTAAAGAGTACCAAACCTGAGGCCAAAACAACTATGAGCTTGACGATCTGCTTCCGCGGTACCGGGGTTTTGCCTGATGGCGTGTTGCCCGGCGCGCACGTCACGGTGGAGGACGGTCGCATTGTGTGTGTCGGTACGCGCAGACCCAAGGGCGTTCCGGTGATCGAAGGCGCGTATATCTCGCCGGGTTTTATCGACATTCATGTCCATGGGGGCGCTGGCGCCGACTACATGGACGGCACGGCGGAGGCTGTGCGGGTTGCCAATCGCGCTCATCTGCAGCACGGCACGACCACGTTGTTTCCTACAACGACGACCGGCACACCTGTGGAACTCGAACGCATGCTCGCGGCCTGCGCCGAAGTGCGAAAGCAATGGACGGTTGAGGATGGCGCCCGTATCGCCGGCGTACACTTCTACGGTCCCTACTTCGCTCCGGACAAGGTGGGTTGCCACTCCGTGGAAGGCCGGCGCGATCCGGATGCCGCCGAGTACGAGCGCTTCTTTGCGATGGATCTGATTCGTATTGCCACTTGCGCCGCGGAACTGCCCGGAGCGGGCGGCTTCTATCGAGCCGCGCGCCGCCGCCGGTATCTGATCACCTGTGGCCACTCAGACGCCACATGGACGGAAATGGAGGCGGCATTCAAGGCCGGTATGCGGCACGTGGACCACTTCTGGTGCGCTATGAGCTCCGTGGCATCGCTGCGCGCCCGCTATGGAACGCCGATGCGGGGCAGCATGGAGCAGTTTGTGCTGGCGCATCCGGAAATGAGCACCGAAGTAATTGCCGATGGCTGCCACCTTTCACCGGAGCTGCTGAACTTCGCCTATCGAATGAAGGGCGCCGGCCGCCTGTGTCTGGTGACCGATGCGAACCGGGCGATGGGCATGCCGCCGGGTGAGTATCGCTTCGGTCCAAGTGACACTGGCGCTATGTTTGAAAGCGACGGCAAGGTAGGCTTTGTCCGCGGCAAGGGTTTGGCGAGTTCCGTGGTGGCGCTGGATACCATGGTGCGAAACATGAAGGCCGCTACGAAGGCGAGCCTGCATGAGGTGATCCGCATGGCTAGCTTGACACCCGCCGAGCTCACCGGCATCGCGAAGGAAACCGGGAGCCTGGAGGCGGGCAAGCGGGCGGATGTATTGGTATTGAATCGAAGGTTAGAAGTGGTGCGTGTTTTCGCGGGCGGCATGGAGTGCACACGGGCTTAGTGCATTCGGTTGCGCGCGAAAATGCGATTTCGTCCAAAGGGCGGGAAATCAGGCGCCTCTGGCGCCGGTCCAGGAAATAGCTAAGCTACGATAGCCTACATGATCGTCGATATCCACAGCCATTTTTGGGAGTATCCGAAGCACTTCACGGAAGATTTCAAGAACCAGGCCATTCGCGCGCGCGGGGAAGTTGAGGTGGATCTGACGGTGCGCTGGGATGAATACGCGGCTGCTTCGGCCGAGTGCGGCAAATCGGTGGTCTTCGGTGGAAAAGCGAAGCTGTCCGGGCTCTGGGTGCCGGATCAGGAAGTGGCGGCCTATGTGGCCACGCAGCCGGACCGGCTGATTGGATTTCTCTCTATCGATCCCACGCAACCCGGCTGGCAGGACGAGATGATTGAAGGCCACCAGGACCTGAAAATGAAAGGCATCAAGCTGCTATCCATGTACGCGGGGTTTATGCCGAACGACCGCCGATTCGATTACATTTGGGAGTACGCCACCAGGCACGCGCTGCCCGTGCTGCTGCACACCGGGACTACTTTTGTGGCGCAGGCGCCGCTGGAATGCACCATCCCGCGGCTGCTGGACGACGTGGCCACGCGATTCCCGAAGGTCAAAATCATTCTGGCGCACTTGAGCCACCCGTACGAAGGTGAATGCGCCGTCACCATCCGGAAGCACCCGAATGTCTATGCCGATTGCTCGGCGCTTTACTACCGCCCATTCCAGCTATATCATTCGTTGATGCTGGTGCAGGAGTACGGAGTGTGGAACAAAGTGCTGTTCGGCACGGACTATCCTTTCACCACGGTGCAGGGAACGCTGGACGGCATGCGCGGCCTGAACGACATGCTGGAAGGCACTAAGCTGCCGCGCTTGAACATGGAAAAGATGGAGCAGATGTTCCATCGCGACACGCTAAGCATTCTGGGTATCAACGCGTAGCAAAGGACGATCATGCCTACAGTCATTCACAACTTCGACGATATTGATTTCGACCTGCCCGGTAAGCATCACTACCAGGTGGCTTTTCATTTGGATGGATCGTGGGGCTACTCGGTGGTTCCGCTGACTGTGATCAATGGAATGCGTGGGCCGAACGCGAACGGTGTGATTTGTTTCGGCGGTACGCACGGCAATGAATATGAGGGGCAGGTGGGGCTGAAGCGCCTCTGTACCGATCTGGACCCGGAGCGGATGGCCGGGCGGCTGGTGCTGATGCCGCAATTGAGTGAGAGTGCCTGCGCGGCGAACTCGCGCACCTCTCCCCTGGATGGCGTGAACATGAACCGCGCGTTTCCAGGAAATCCGCGGGGCACCATTTCATCGCGCATCGCCAACTTCGTTAAGACGCGGATTTTCCCGCTGGGCCGTGTAGTCATCGACATTCATTCGGGCGGAATGGAAGGGGCGTTTCCGCATTGCACTTCGTTTCATCCTATTCCCGATCCGAAGCAGCAGGCGGAGATCGCGCTGGTTTCGCGGTTGTTCGATACCGGCGTTGTAATGATATATTCCAGCGCCATGGCTTCTGGTTTGTTGACCGACGAGGCCGAGGCGGAAGGCAAGGTAACCATCGGCAGCGAGTTCGGCGCGGGGGCTTCCACTGATCGACTGGGTGTGCGCCACGCCTACGACGGTACGAAGAATGTGCTGCGGCACTACGGACTGCTGGAGGGGGAGATCGTTAAGATCCGTCCAGCGGGCTCAACGCCCACGCGATTGATCAGGGCCGACAAACTGGATTCCTACATTCCCGCGCCGCGTAATGGTGTTTGGGAACCGGTGATTCAGCCGGGGCAGGAAGTTGCGGCAGGCGAACTTCTGGGGCGTCTGCATGACTTCTCAGATCATTCTTCGCCGGCGCTGGATATTCTCTCTCCGCGCGCGGGATGGGTGGCGATGCTGCATCTGGGCGCACGCCCGGTGAAAGGGCAGACGCTGTTCGTGATCGCTGAGAACGTGGATTGGAGCGAGGTGACCGGATGAAAATTACCAACGTCGAGGTTGAGGTGAACGATGCAATTATTGAACGGTACTGAATCGCATAGCTTGCAGCACGATCTGGCGGTTTGCGAATTCGCGGAGAAGAATCTATACACGGCTGTTGTGTCGGATTCACTGGATCAATTGGGTGTGCGTAATCAGGCGATGCGCGAGTATTTGCGGCCGCTCTACGCATCCTGCAAAGTGGCGGGGTGGGCGCGCACTATAAGTTGTTCCGACCTGTATCATATTCCCGACGATCCGTACAGCATTGAGATTGAGGCGGTGGATAGCCTGCTGCCTGGAGAAGTGGCGGTGGTGGGGACGCAGAAGTCCATCCGCAATGCGCCTTGGGGTGAGTTGTTATCCACCGCCGCGCGGGCCCGGGGTGCGCGCGGAGCCATCATCGACGGCCTGGTGCGCGATGTGCAAAAGATCGAAGAGCTCGGCTTTCCGGTTTTCGCCACCGGTATTAAGCCGGTGGATTCCATGGGCCGCGGCTGCGTGACCGCCTACAATATTCCGGTGGAGTGCGGGGAGGTTTTGGTGCACGCCGGTGACTTCGTGTTCGCCGATTTCGATGGAGTGGTTGTGGTGCCAAAGGCGATGGTGAGTGAAGTGATTGAAATGGCGGCCGACAAAGTCAGGCGGGAAGACAGCTCCCGCGCAGAATTAATGAAAGGCGCGTACCTGCGGGACGTGTTCCAAAAATACGGAGTACTTTAAAACAGTATGCGGATTCAAAGTATCGAAACCATTCCCGTAAACGTTCCCATCCGTCCGGAACTGACCATCCGCGGCAGCATCGGCCTGCATTCGGAATCTCCGTTTGTGATGTTGAAGGTTCACACCGACGAAGGGATCACGGGGCTGGGCGAAGTTTCGTGCACGGCGCTTTGGAGCGGGGAAGATAACGTCACCGCGGTTCACATCATTCGCAATTTTCTGGAACCGGCCATTCTGGGGGAAGATCCGCGGGACATTGAACGCCTCACCGTGAAAATGCGCCGGGCTGTGTTTGGCCATCCTTTCACCAAGTCAGGTGTTGAAATTGCCCTTTGGGACATTCTGGGAAAAGCCGCGGGGCTTCCGGTCTACCGCCTTCTGGGTGGCGCGGTGCGCGAGTGGGTGCCTATCAAGATGTCCATCTCCGGAGCGGAGCCGGAGCGCGCCGCCGAGCTTGCCCGCTGGGCCATGGGGCGCGGGTTGAAAGCTCTGAAGGTCAAGGTGGGCATTGAACCACAGGCGGATATTGCCCGCGTGAAGGCGGTTCGCGCGGCTATTGGACCCGCGGTACGGATGGGCATCGACGCGAACGGCGGCTGGAGTCCGCGCGTGGCCATTGAGACCATTCGCCGGCTGGCGGGCGAATGTAACATCTACTTCGCGGAACAACCTGTCGCCGCGCTGGATATTCAGTGGATGGTGGATGTACGCCGCAATGTATCTGTGCCGGTGATGGCGGACGAGAGCTGCTGCACGCTGCAGGATGCGATGGCGCTGGCGCGGGCCGGGGCCGCTGATATTCTCTCCATCTACGTGGGCAAGGGTGGCGGCATCGGGCCGGCGCGGAAGATGGCCGCGGTGGCCGAGTCCGCGGGCCTCACGTGCACAGTGGGCAGCAACTTGGAACTTGGCGTTGCCAGTGCGGCGATGGCCCATCTTGCGGCCGCCACCACCGGCGTGGGCGCGGAAGAATTTCCCTGCGATATTTTGGGGCCGCTTGGCTACGAGAACGATCTGCTGGTGGAAACGCTGGAGTTTCGGGATGGCGCGATTCGAGTGCCATCGGGCCCTGGACTGGGGGTGGAACTGGACGAAAATATGCTCGCCCGGTTCCGCGTATAGACCGGCCCAGTCCGCATGGGCGCTGGCTTAGGACCGCTCAGGAGTTGTAGTATTTCACCCATGCCTCGGCAACGGCCTGGGTGATTGCCTCGCGATACACTGATCCGCGTTGCGCCTCCGCCTGTGCAGGGCTGTCGGTAAATCCGCCAATGCCTTTCCACCAGCCGAACCGCTCGTCACGGAAAGGCGCTTGTGCGCCGCTGGGATCGGTGTCCCCCGATGGGTCTCGATGAGGGCGATCCGCAGCCACCAGTTCGGGCCGCAGCGAGAGCATGATGGAGGTTTCAAAGTCGCCTGCATGTCCCGGAAGCCTACGGCCTTTGTGAGCATCGGCGCCCACCAGGGCATCCCAGGCGATGTTCCAATACGATCCCGCGGCAGCATGAACCGGATGCTTCAGCGCAATGTCGCGCGCCGCCAACTGCGCCAGTTCGTGATTGCCGCCATGACCGTTCAACAGGAAGATCCGGGTGAAGCCGTCGGTCACCAGCGATTCCACAAGTTCATACAGAACCTTGTAGTAAGTCTCGGTGCTCAACGACATGGTTCCACCGAAAACGAAGTGGTGATGCGAGGATCCGAAGGGCAGTGTGGGTGTGACCACGATGGGAATTTGCGCGGACGCAATCGAGGCGGCGTTGCGCGCCAGCGACTCTACCGTAAAGTAGTCCATTCCGGTGGCCAGATGCGGACCGTGTTGTTCGGTTGCGCCGATTGGCAGCACCACCAGGGAGTCTACCGCGGCGGCGCGGATCTGTTCCCTGTTCAGTTCAGCAAAGAGTTTCATCATCACAATTATGCCCTCCCCGTGCCATAATGCGGAACGAAACCCAATATGCCCACCCTTGCTTATGTCAGTGACGAGATGTACGTCGCGTTGTGCGACGTTGTTGCCGAGTTTGAACCGCTCGCGGGCGGCTCGGCAACCATACTACGCTCTTCTCCGCGCGGAGTGCTGCGGGGCGAGCTGGCTGCTGGAATATATCGTGTAACTCTCGCCAAATCCGGCTACGGTTCGAAGGCGTCTACGGTGGAGATTGGGCGCGAGCCTGTTCAATTCCGTCTGCTCTCCGACGGTCTGATTGGTTACATGTTGCCGAAGTGGGTCCGCTCCGGTGAAGTGGCGGAGTTCCGCATCCACGCGGTGGAACAGTATCAGCTCTCGCTTTGGCGCTACGGGATGGAGAAAGAGTTCATCCGCATGATCGGCTGGTTTGACGAGCACGGCCCGCAAGCGAACAGGCAAATTCTTCCCGATGGCGATTTCACTCAGACCGGTGCGAAATGGAACAGCGACGGTTACCCGGCGAAGCCTACCATTGTCGCGCCTGAGCGTAGCGGCCTGTATTACCTTTGGGCGCTGGCTCCATCGGGCCGCGCCTTTTCGTTTCCGTGGGTAGTGGCGCCGGCCGAGCCGTGCGCCAAGATCGCCGTGCTTGCTTCCACCAACACCTGGAACGCCTATAACAACTTTGGGGGCCGCAGCAATTACATCAACGCCGACCGGCTGCCCGATACTCCAGTGGTGAACGCGCGGCAGGACCTGGACCGCTATCAGAATGCGATTCCGTTCGGAACGTGGCGGCCCAAGGACGAAGAGTATCGTCCGCTTTCCTTCGACCGGCCCGAACCGAACAACCATTTGTTCGACGATCCGCAAGTGACCGAGCCGGTGCAGGGCCGCGTGCAGTGTGGACAGGCGCCGGGTGAGTGGCGTCTCTACGGATGGTTGGAACGCGAAGGTTTCGAGTATGACCTCTACGGCGAGGGCCACCTGCACGATGGCCTGCTTCCGCTGGATTCGTACAGCGTGCTGATCATCGCGGTGCATCCCGAATACTGGAGCCGTGAGATGTATCTTCAGGTGAAGAGCTGGGTGTTCAATCGCGGCGGCCGCTTGATGTATCTGGGCGGGAACGGCTTGAATTGCGAGATTCTTTTCCAGGATGATGGTGCAATGCGGTGCCTCTCGCACCTTCACAGCCTGCATGGCGAGATGGGCGGGAAGTCCGCCGATGGATCGGTGGAATATGAAAGCCGTATGCATCGCACGCTGGAATCGGAAGCGAATTTGCTTGGAGTGGTGTGTACGGAGACCGGCATCATGACGGCGGCTCCGTATCGTGTGATCGACGCGGCTCATTGGATTTTTGAAGGAACGGGATTGAGCAATGGCGATCTGTTTGGCCTGGAAACGCTGCATGAGCGAATCCCTGGCGGAGCATCCGGGCATGAAACGGATAAGCGCAGTCCATCTTCTCCGGCGAACACGGTTCTTCTGGCCAAAGGGACGAATCCGGACGAAGGCGGTTCCGAGATTGTGATGCATGAACGCGAGATTGGGGGCGCTGTGTTCTCAGTCGGTTCCATCACCTGGGTACCGGCGTTGTTGGTTGATGAGGCGGTATCGACGATCACGCGCAATGTCCTGCGGGAGTTCGTCAACAGGGTGTGATCGAACGCGCCTGATCGAACTTTTCCGGGTGGCCGTGCGTATTAGTTCTTGGGTCGGGTAACCTATATACGGTTGCATTGATTTCAAAGTCCTCAGGAGAACACCGTGATTCTCGGCAAGTTTTGGGGCGCGATCAGCGCTCAGTTGAACAAGATCGCCAATATCTTTTGGGAAGCGGATCCAATTGCGCAGATGCAGTTGGAACACGATCGCGCGCTGGAGCAGATGAAGGAAGGGCGGGTGGGGCTTGAGACCTATCGCGGCCTGGTAGAACGGGTTACCCGGCAGGTGACCGGCAGCCGCGCTCATGTGCAGAAAATGGAAGCGGAGACGAAGGCCTATCTGAAGGCCGGCAATCGTGAGACCGCCGCGAAGTTCGCCTTGGAGTTGCAGAAGGCTAAGAAGGAGCTGGATGAAAATCTCGGGCAGTTGCAGATGCACGAGAAAGCTTACGAGAACAATCTCAAGAAGATTCAGTACGCCAGCCACCAGCTTGCCGACGTAAGGACCAAGATTCAGAAGTACGACGCCGAACTCAAGATGAGTGCGGCCGAAGCTGAGATCGCAGCGTTGTCTGAAACCTTCAACATGAACGTGACGACGGACTTCGGGCAGATTGAGCGCGTGATCCAGGACAAGATCGACCGGAATCGGGGCAAGACGCGCGTGGCGTCCGATCTTTCACGCGAAGGCATTGCGGACATTGAGGCCGAGGAAAATATGCAGAAGTCGCTGGCCGAAGATGCATTGTTGCAGTTTGAAAGCGAGCTGGGATTGCGCTCTCCCGAGACCACGAAGCTGCCCGATACGCAGAAAGACCTGGGTCCGGCAGTGGCGGAAACCAGCGCCCCGGCTACGGAGAAAAGCTAAGCTTCCGTTCGGAAGGATTGAATTATGGCACAACCTAAACCCGCATTCTATGTTGCTGTGTTCCTGGTGGTGGCAGCGCTGGTTGGCTTCGGTCTCTGGCGATTTAATGCACTGCCAAGCAAGCTGACAGGTGCGATTTCCAAGGACGACATTGGCCACGGCGCCGAAGCGCCGGACACTAAAGGCATCACTACGTCGAAGGACTATAACTACGTTCCGGCGCAGAAGTTGCCGGCCGTGCAAGGTATTTCCAGCTACAAGCCGATGACGGATCGTACGGTGCGGTTCGCCTTGAATGTGTGGGCCGGCTGGGCGCCCATTATATTTGCCAACAACGGATTGAAGGCGGGCAAAGTTTGGAAGACGTCCGGCGGCCAGGATTTCAAGGTGGAACTTGTGCTGATTGACGACCCGGTGGCGATGCGACGCTTACGCCGCGGGCAATGTACACATTGGATGGGGCACGCTGGACATGGTGCCGCTGCTGCTGGATAGCTTGAGGAAGGATTCGCGTGTGATGCCGCGCGTCTATCAGCAGGTGGATTTTTCGAACGGCGGAGACGGTATTGTGGTTCGCGACAGTATCAAGACGATCGCCGATTTGCGCGGCAAGACCATTGTTCTGGCGCAGAACTCGCCTTCGCATTTCTTTGTTCTGAATGCGTTGATCAACGGCGGTGTGCAACCGGCCGAGGTGAAGTTTAAGTTCACACAGGACGCCTTCCAAGCGGCGGCGGCGTTCAACGCGGATAAGTCTTTGGCGGGTGCTGTCTCTTGGGCGCCGGACATTTATAACCTGTCGAAGATCAAAGGAAATCGCATGTTGGTTACAACGGCGACGGCGAACAAGCTGATTGCCGACGTCTGGTTTGCGCGCGCCGATTTCGCCAGGTGCGAACCAACATCCGAACCGGACCAAGGGGACTCCTCAATGAAATCAGTGAGGGAACACATGGACATGCATGCCGCCTATCGAGAGGTGGGCTCCTATCGGGCCGCAGCCGACATCTGCGGAACCACGCCGAAGACCGTCAAACGATCGGTCG